>CAIYZI010000128.1 GCA_903930665.1 uncultured beta proteobacterium | reverse complement strand
TTCACTGTTGAACTCGGTCTCTCACCAGACTCAGCACAAGCTATCAAAACATCAACAACACAAAACCGTCAGTCTTTTGTTGGTTTGAAGAAAACTGGTTTGGGTGATGTTGCTATTGGTACACAGTACACAACCGTATACAACGCTGTTGCGAAAACAGACGCTGGCAATACAAACAATTTCGTTGGCGACTTGATCTACTCGTCTAACACTGGTTCACCAACTACTGGCGCTGGTAACGGTAACGGTAACGGTGATTCATTCACTATCCGTGCCAACCAAATGGTTACTTTGAATAGCGAAACTTATGCTGGTTTCCAAGCTCACGCTATGGCAATCTTGAATAACAACAATTCATCACAAACAACAACTATTTCTGGCGCATCTACAACAGTTTCTGGCGGTATCAACAACCAAAATGGTTGGGGTTTAGGTTTGGATTACACATGGAACAAATTATTTGTTACTGCCAACTATATGGGCTTGACAGCTAAGAACCCGTACGCAAATGTGACATCTAATGGTCAAGTTTCTTCTGAAACACCTACACCAGCTTACTTTGGTGCTGGTCAGTCTGCTCTTAACGGTTCTAACGTTCAAGATAACCAATTCTACGCTGGTGCAACTTATGACTTCGGTATCTTGAAGGCATATGCACAATACATCACACGTAAAGTATCTTTACAACAAGATAACGGTCAATACTTCAAGCGTAGTGCTGAGCAAATCGGTGTTCGTAGCTTCATTACTCCAACAATCGAAGCTTGGGTATCTGGTGGTTTGGGTCGTGTAACTGGTAACGGTTCTGCAACAAATGCTTCTGGTCAGCCAACAGCTAACTTGACAGCATGGCAAATTGGTTCTAACTACTGGTTGAGCAAGCGTACAAACTTGTACGCTGTATATGGTCAAGCAAATACTTCTAACGTTTCTAATGTTACTACTGCTGGGGCTTCTAATAACCCAACAAGTGGTAATGCTAATAACTACGGTATTGGCGTACGTCACACTTTCTAATTTAATGCTAGCTTAGGCTAGTTGGAAATTAGTTTGGTATTAAATTAACCCGCTGTGGAAACGCAGCGGGTTTTTTCTATTTAATTCTTGGGTTTGAAATGTGAATCTCTGGGGATAGTTTGTGGATTGAAGTATTGAAATAAAGCAAAAAAAGATGGGGTTCTGTCTAAACCAAGGCTCGCAGTTCTTTTTCTACATTTTTAATAACTGAGTCCCAGTCCCCGGGCTGTGGCTGGTTAAAAATTCTCGCAGTAGGGTACCAATGCGTGAGTTCTTGCTGAATCTTCCATCTCCAGCAGGAATCAAATCTATTTAAAATCCACACTTGCTTTCCGAGTGCTCCTGCAAGATGTGCAGTTGAGGTATCTACAGAGATAATCAAATCAAGGCTTTCAATCAGTGCCGCAGTGTCACTGAAGTTTAAAAGTTCAGATGTATATATTGAAAGGTTGTTGTTTGGCCAAATCTCCGATTTATGCAATATGAGTTCTGATTCAGAGGGCTCACCCTTTTGCAGGCTAAAAAATTCAATACCTGATAAATTTTTTAGTCTTGCAATGATAGAAAGCGGAATATTTCGACGCGCATTAACGGCCCAGCATTCAGGCTGGTTAGGACGAAAACCACCATTCCATACTAAGCCTACTTTAAGTTTCCTCTCGTTTTGAAGTCGAGAGCGCCAAAAGTCAACTTTCAATGAACTGCTTTTTAAGTATGGCGAGTCGGTAGGCTCAGGAATATTTGCTTTCTCGAATAAGAGGGGGAGGCTCATTAAAGGCGCCTGAAATTGTGAATCGGGTGGCGCAAGATCGCTAGTGGTGATAATTTTATTTATTCCATCTAGCGTGCTCATAAGTTCAACTAAATGGGACTGAACGGCAAATGTAATGGAGGCGCCGAGCTTTTTTAATGGTGAAATATAGCGAGAAAATTGTATGGTGTCGCCCAAGCCTTGTTCAGCCCAAATCAAGATATTTTTATTTTTGAGGTTCTCTAGACTGGTTAACGGTGGGATAGCGTTAAATGGTTTTTTTGGTGCATTTTGACGAAGCCATCTATATTCATAATTTTCCCAACCTTCCTTAAAATTACCCTCAGCCAATTGCAAATAGGATAAGTTATAGAGGGTGTCTGCATCACTTGAATTAAGAGATAGAGCTTTTTGAAATGTAATATTAGCTTTCTCATGCTGTCCCATTGCTAATAATGAATTCGCTTTATTGCAATAAGCCTCCAAGTATTTTGGCTCTAATTGAATTGCTGTTTCATAGCAACCTATCGCTTTTTCTTGTTGATCCATTGCTTCATAGGTAACGCCCTTATTGAGAAAAACCCGTGCATCATTTGGTGCAATTTTTTCTGCAAGGATTAAATGATTCAGCGACTGTTCATATTGACCAAGATTTTTTAGGCAAGACCCTAAATTGATTTGAGCCTCAAATGAGCTTGGATTGAGGGAGATAGCTTTCTGAAATGCTTGTGTAGCCTCTTCAAATTGGAAGAGTTGTGTATAAGCTAAGCCGAGATTATGAAGGGCTTCAAAAAATTCCCCTCCTGTATTTGAAGTAGCCTTATAAAAGCCTATAGCTTTTTGCGGCTGCCCAGATTCCAAGTAGAGGTCCCCAAGGTTTAGCAAAACAGAAGGCGGGCAATCAGGGTTAGACGCAGCTTTTTCTAAGAGCTCTATTGCAGTGGTCTTATTATTTTGATGTGTAAAGATATGCGCGAGAAGTTCAGTAGCCTTCAAGTCATGGGGGTAAACTTGTAATATTTCTAATAAAAGTGCTTTGGCAGAATTAATGTTGCCTAAGTGTAGCCAGTACCCAGCTAATTTAAGTTGCTCGCTAAGTGTGGTCATTAAAAATTCTGAGATCCTTTTTTAAATCTATAGTAATTAA
>CAIYZI010000127.1 GCA_903930665.1 uncultured beta proteobacterium | reverse complement strand
TTCTGCAGAGTCCTCCCCTGCTGGCTATTCTCTATTTACGAATCTTGCCGAATGCCTCAATTTCATGGGAGTGCCTACTGCCATATTGGGCTGGGGAGATGATTCCAAGAGTCTGCTCAATACATTCAAGCCAACCGTATTACTCACTAGTGAACACGATAGCTACCTTAATCAAATTGATTGGGACGATGTCAAACAATACAAAGAAAATCATGCTCTCAAGGTCGGCATCACCGCACCCTTATTAGAAAATGATGTCGCACCAAACACCCCAAAAGTACAGTGGGCTAAAGAAAACCACATTGATTTTTTCTATAGCTTTCGGGATGCCCAATACCTCACTACCCAAGCGGTATACCAAGAACTTATCGACCAAGGCTTTCCGCTCCTATGTCTGCCCTGGGGGGCCAATATCTTGCGCTATTACCCTGTTGGGGGACTGGAGAGGGATCTCAATTACGTCTTGATTGCCTCGCGCAAACGGGAACACATTTTGTATCTCCGCGAGATTTCTAAAAGGTATGCCGGATTTATTGATGGGCCAGGGTGGAACCACATTAAAGACTTTCGCTTTAATCGCGATCGCGATCGCTTCATCTATTCCCGCGCTAAGGTAGGTCTGAATGTGCACTTACCAGAACAATTGCATGCGGTATATGAGCTTAATGAGCGCACCTATCAACTAGCAGCCTGCGGCGTGCCCCAGCTCATTGATCACCCTCAATTGCTAGATAAAACATTTAGCAAAACTGCGGTATTTGTAGCAGACAGCCCAGCGCAATATACCGAGCTATTTGAGGAATTAATGCACAATTCCCAGCTTGGTGAAAAAGCGGCTTTGTTAGCTCAGCAAGAAGTTTTTGCCAATCACACTACCTTCCATCGTGCCCAGGCCTTCTTAAATGCGCTAAACACCCTTTAAAAAATAAGGGGTAGAAGTTGGGCGACCAAGCGCCAATGGGTCTTGCATCTTTAGGCCGTGCATACCTATAATTTCCTAAACAACACAACAAAAGGAGATTACAAATGAATGCAGCAAATACCCCTAAGATCAAATTACGCAATTCGGTTACTGAATGCGCCCAGTCCATTCGCAAAGAAAATTTTGGTAAATATCAAAACTACAGCATTAAAGACTGCATCGCCTCGATCGCTGCTTCGAAAATTCAGTAATCGCTTAGGTTGTAATTTGGCTCAAACTAGGGAACTTGCTAGTACTGGCATGACAAATCAGTACAAAAAAAGCCGCTCAACTGAGCGGCTTTTTCTTACTCCATCACAGGGAGCACTGATAACAACTTATTAAGCTTTTTTGGCGTAAGCAGAGCACCAGCCAGCATTAGCAACTTGTTTGCCAGCAAACAAGGCGCAACCACCCGCAGCAGAACTAGCAACACCTTGATAGAGTGCGCATGAACCACAATGTGAACCCGCAACAAACTTAGGATATTTCGCTTTATCTACTTTGGCTGCATCAGCCACATAACCTAAAGCAACCGCCTGGGGATCAGTAGCAGATACCATGGCTTGCGCTTGAACTTTGCTGTTCAAGGCCAATGTGCAGGCACCAGCAGCAGACAAAATCATAAATTGG
>CAIYZI010000126.1 GCA_903930665.1 uncultured beta proteobacterium | reverse complement strand
TTCACCTTCAGATAATCCGATTTGCTCTGCAACCCTTACCTGACCTATCTCTGAAAGATGGTTCAAGATCGTTGTGTGGTTCTTTCTCGATCTTTCCAGCGAATAAGCAGATGATTCAGTCATGGACATAAATCAAACCCCTTCAGTATTCAACTCAGGCCAAATATCAGCCCAATCATTGGGACGTAAATCTTTACGGGTTACTGCGCCGTTAGTGGCTCTTTCAATAAGTACGCATCGCTCAGGAGAAATAGAGCGATCGCCACCAACCATTTGGCTTAAAAAAGACGGATGTACTCCAATTTCGCTGGCTAATTCCTTAGCCTTTCCATAACCAGATGAGATATAGCTTTTTAAGTCCATGCTATGACTTTAGCAAAAGCTATATTTAAAGTCAATAGCAAAAGCTATATAAGCAAATGCTAAATTATTAATATGAATCACAGATCCATAAAACTTAGAGAGCTAATAGACTCCGACAAACGCTTTGCTGGATCACAAAAAGCATTTTCAGATCGAGTTGGCCTAACTGTTGGACAAGTAAATCAATGGTTAAGCGGTCATCGCAATATGAAAGATACTTCTGCCAGAGAAATTGAAAAAAAACTTGGGTATGAAGCTGGATGGTTTGAAGTAATGCAAGAGTCAAGCATCAATACAAACAAATTAATTTCAAAAAAAGCCGATAATAATTTGTCAGATATTGAGGTTGAGGTTATTGATATATTTAGAAAATTGCCGAATGACGAAGAGCGTAGCTTGGCAATAGAAACAATGCGATTAAGAGTAAACGCCATCTCAAATGGCAGAAGTCATACCCCTGCCCGTAAAAAAGCGTAAACGTAGAAAAATAGACAGGTCTTTGCCGATGGCGCAGGTTCTTTACTTCCCCTTGCCCTTGTTTAGATAACCTATTGCATTGCAGTAGAAAAGTGAACCCCATATTCTAGGGGTTTAAAAATATCCCCATCAATATATAGTTTTTGCATGAAAAAAATACTATCCGTTATTGCCATTTTATTTTTTCTGAATAGCGTGGACTGCGTGTCACAGGAAATAAGCCAACAGAGTGGCGCATATGATTTTAGGGGGATAAAACTAGGGATAACATTGGATGAGTTTAAGGATCAGGCGCGATCCATAATGCCAAAGCCATTCTATGATTCATTTAGAAAAAAAACCATTAACTCAAATATACAATGTATAAATCAGAGCCCCGAAATTATATCTTGCAGCTTTTGGAGCGACTCCGGTAGGAAGGATGGTGTAACCCTTGGAGATACTGTTTCTACTTCGTATGGTTTTGAGTTTTCAAAGCAGTTATCAGGCGAAAAATACGTTTTATACAAAATTTGGATTTGGCCAAAAAGCTGGGCTTATGAAAGCATATATGCTGGGCTTTTGCAGAAGTTTGGCAAACCAAAATTAATAAAATCAGAAAATTTGCAAAGCATGGGCGGAGCAGTATTTAAAAATACCATATCCACTTGGAAAAATAAATATAGCAAGATTTCTCTAGAAAAATATTATTCTGATATTGAAAATGGGAGCCTAGAATACTCTCTTAGCGATTATGAGGATTTCATTGAATCCAAAAAACTTAAAGAAAAAATAAAGTCTAGCTTTGGTATGTAAAAAATCGTGAATATTTCTTGATTCCTACTTTTCCGCTTGATTAACAGAAGGATTACTCACTTTAGATGCTGATTTAACGCTTCCAGCGTCATAAGCCACCTTTTCTGTTTTAACCGTTGAAATCTCGCCCATTAAAACGGTAATAAGCGTTGGATATTCGTAAGCTGCACCCGTGTTGTGGTCAATGATTGCACCAATCCCGCCGCCAAATAAAATATTTCCAAACATTGACCCCTTGGTATCAGGTACAACATTAACGACACCCTGATCCATTCCATCTTTTTTGCAAGTTACTTGCAAGTCATCGTTAGATCTGCCAATGGGAACCGATCCAGGAGTTGTTACAAACCACTTACCTTTCGAGTTTGCAAGCTCACAATTTGCGCCGGAAACCTGCTCATCACCTTTTTTCGTTTGAACTGAAACGCTTTGACCCGTAGTGCCAGTAATTGAAGCGCAACCGGTAAATAATGTGGATATAAATATTGGAATAAGTAATTTTTTCATCCAATAACAATACCCAAAGGGCCGTTAATTTACACCCCCCAATTTAAGGGAATCGAAAACCACTAACCAGAAAATATACAAGCCATGCAAATCGGGTTTAAAATCTCACCATGAAATCAAAAATCATCATCAAAAAGCTAAGGTTTGTAGCTGGCGCAGCTCTAATAGGGTGTGTTACTGCTGGCGCTTTTTTGGGTTGGCTTGATCTTAATTTTGATCCCCGCATCGCTGGTACGGCAATAGGCGCTATCTATGGCGCAATTAAATTCCACCTATTTGTTTAGGCTTTCGTTTTGCATTTTCCAGTAATAGACGGGAACGTCATTGATGTTGGTTCTTTTTCTTGCGGATTTCTTTACATCTTGTATAGGCGATTTTCCATCAAGTCGCTACCAATTAAAAAGCAGTACCCGCTAAAGTCAAAAAGAACAGGGTTTGATTTTGCAAATGGAATATCTCTTTTCCCATTGCTTATATTGGTGTTCTCCGCAATATCATCAGAAATACTCGATCTTATAACTGACTCTAGCGCATTAACTATGTCAGTTGCGGGATTCTTTGGGTTAATTGCAATTCTTGAAGAGTAGCTAAACCAAATAAAAAATCCCCTTATGGGGCTTTGTTTTATATACCTAAAGATTTTTGACCAAAAACTTTTTCATTTATAAATTTCTCGTATTCCTCTCTATTTTCAGAGACAGTTGCAATACCTAAAATTTTTCCGACTTGCGTTCTAAGTGCCTTTACACCAATTTCAGATAAGAATTGGTGAATCTTGGAATTTGTGTCCCCATTTTCTTGCTTGGAGTTTTTTGCCAACTTAAATACCTTACCATTGCTTTTTGCCAAAGGGGTGTAAATATGATCTATAGTTAAAAATCTAAACTCCCAAGGCCTTCCTCTAACTGGTTTTGGCAAGTTATAAAGCCTATGCCATTGCTCATAAAGCTCTGGGACAAACTCCCTCTCATACTCCCTAGCTTCTTCTCTAACATATAGCTTGTATGCCTCAATAACTTCTTCTTTTGTTCTATCGTACCCAGCCAGAGCGTAAACGAGCCCCTCAATACCGGCTTTTGCTGATGCGTTTACGATTACATGAGCTTGTTTAGCTACATTAGAATCTTTCTTTATTTTTCCATCTGATTCAGCTTTTATAACTGCTTTGCAAACATCTATCAGCACAGTAACATCGTAACCATTAGCTTTCCCGCTAGCAATTTGGCCAGAACTAACTAATTGAAAAACAATAGGATTTTCTAGTTTTTCTCGCAATTCTGGCCAGATATAGCTAGACATTGTTTTATTAAAAACAAATCTCGGAAGTCGGCTACCGCCGCTACCCATTCCAAGGGTCTGACCCATGCCAAGCTGAGTAATAACGGCGGTCTTTTTAATATCGTCCAAGACGTAGCAATCCACATCAATCCCAAAATCATCTTTGAAATTTCCTTTATGGGTTGCTTTTGCGCCCCACCTTGCTAAAGCCCCTTTTTTAGCTATGGATTTTTTATCCTCAGAAGATAAAGCCGCTGATCTAGCTATCCCACCAGCAGACTTGCTGGGATTTGATTTTGTTGTTTTCATGCAAGCACCTTTTTATTGTTGATGCTTGCATATTAAATATTAATTTCCAATTATGCAAGCATTAAAAATGAATTAAATGCTTGCATCTTTTAACCCAATCAGGGAATCCCCTAGGCAGATCATAGCAAATATTTAGCATTTGCTATTGACTTGATATATAGCATTTGCTAAAGTTACACCTATAGCAACGCAGCCCCCAAATGACGAGTGTGAGCCGAGGCAAATGGGGAGCAAACCAAAGACTCATGGTGCTGTGTGCTTCTGAAATACGGCTTTGGCCACAAGTAAGAAGCTTGCTAAGTAGCAAATTTAAGCAGTAACGCTCTTTAACAATTTGGGATTAGGTTTACAAAAACCATTTAACTAGCTTTATTAGCTTTGTTTCTTGATATTTTGATTTTTCATCAAAATTAAGCTGATCAGTAGTTAAATTGTATGCATAGTCTTTTAAAGGCTTACTTACTTTAATGTCATCTTCGGACTGAATGCGCTTTAGCTCAATCTCCACATTGCCTTCGGGCTGTGTTGGTAATAGCAATAAAAGTAGTTTGTATTGCTTACAAAAGTCTTTAGCTTTTTGCTCTAAAGCCTGAGGGTTATAAACAAAATCAATACATTGCCCCAATGCAAAAATTATTGAAAATACGATTGCATAACTAGGCGACTGATTTATGGCGCTGGCAACAATAGCAGTTCCACTTAAATAGCTTAATAACTTAGACAATGTTCCTATTTTTTGTCTAAGTGATGCCTCCAGCTCTAAGACATTAATAGCATATTGAATGTAAAAGTTTAATAGCTCTTTGGTCATTGCTTGCTCCGTTTTTTGGTTTTGGTACGGGACTTTTATCTGGTCGCTGACCCCTCTGCTCTAGTGTAGTCATCTTTATCTCCATAGTGCGTGTTAGAAGCCTCTATGGTAGCACCAGCCCTGAAAGGTGCGTAATACGGGCAACTCAATAAATCTGATCCCAAATTGCTAAAGAAAAGTAGCGATTTTTAACTATGAGTTGGTAGGGAAGCGCCTAAGTCAGTACACCTTTAGACGACCACTTTGAGCGCCCTACCAAGCTCACCAAATTAACGGGGGATTTATGAGATTGAATCTTGATTTATTAGTTAGCTGGATAGGAACAACCTTATTAGGTGTTGCTATGGGCGTTTTGATGACTTGGAGGGGTTGATAGTGCTTATTAAAATTACATCAAGATTTGACAGTAAAAGAGTTATCTACGAAGGCGATTCAGAAACTTTAAAAGATTTATTGGTTAAAGCTGCCAGTGAAGGCGCAGACCTCACAGGCGCAGACCTCACAGGCGCAGACCTCACAGGCGTAAACCTCAGAGGCGCAGACCTCAGAGGCACATACCTCACAGACGTAAACCTCAGAGGCGCAGACCTCACAGGCGCAGACCTCACAGGCGCAGACCTCACAGGCGCATACCTCAGAGGCGCATACCTCACAGACGTAAACCTCAGAGGCGCAGACCTCACAGGCGCAGACCTCACAGGCGCAGACCTCAGAGGTGCAAACCTCGAAGGCGCAAAGATTGATGGCGAAGAAATTACTAAAGAACCATTAATGATTCAAGGACTCTATTACTGGGTTCTGATTACAGAGAGCTATATGCGTATCGGCTGTAAACGCTACACGCATCAAGAGTGGAGCGAGTTCAAAGACCCGACTATTGCAGCGATGGATTCAAAAGCTCTTGATTTTTGGAATGAGTGGAAAGCCCCATTAATGACCATGTGCGAAAAACACTCAAAAGTTGAGATTCTGAAATGAGAACTCCCCCACTTTTTAACGGCAAGGTATGGATAGGCTCAGCTTATCAATACCCAGTTAAGAACTTAGTCGAATCACACGATGCTTGCAAGATTCAATTAGCCCTACTTAATAAAAAAGATCGTAGTTTGTTGGCGTTTTTTAGAAGGTTGTTGGGTAGTTAATTAAAAATAAATGGAGCGTCAAATGAGTAACGAAATGGAAGTAATGGCAGCAGATTCAAGCATGGTGGCATTACTAAACAAATCAGAAATTGATCAGCAAATAGCTACTGCACACCGCTATCCGCGATCTATTAAGAGTTTTAGAGATGAGACGCTGGCGATGGTCACCTTAAATGAAAAGGTGGCTTCTGAGTGTATCTACGCCCTACCCCGTGATGGCAAGACTATTGAAGGGCCTAGCGCACGCTTCGCAGAAGTGGTCGCAAGCGCCTGGGGTAATAGTCGTGCTGGCGCTAGAGTTGTAAGCGATCAGGGCGACTTCGTAACCGCCCAAGGCGTATTCCACGACCTAGAGCGCAACGTAGCGATTACCTATGAAGTGCAGCGTCGAATCACCAACAAACGGGGTGAGAGATTTAAGGCAGACATGATTGGCGTTACTGCTAATGCTGCTTGCTCCGTGGCCTTGCGTAATGCAATTCTTAAAGGCGTACCAAAGGCTTTTTGGTCAGATATGTACGAGTCTGCCCGTGCAGTAGTGATGGGTGACTTTAAGACTCTAACCAATCGCCGTGCCGAAGCAATCAAGTTATTTCTTGGTTACGGGATTAGCAAAGAGCAGATTTGCGCCACGCTTGGAGTGAATGGTGAAGAGGACATTAACCTTGAAAACTTAGTAACGCTGCGTGGAATTTTGACCGCTATCAAAGATGGCGACACCACTCCTGAGCAGGCCTTTGGTGGCTCGGCAGAGCAACAAAAACCAAAAGAGAAAAAACTACCAGGGCTAAGTCAAGAAGATTTCGACTCCAAAAAAACTGACTGGCAGTTTGCGATTGAAACCAAATTGCAAACCAAGGAAGACGTTATCGCCATGGCTCATTCCAAGTATTCACTTAGTGATGAGCAGCTAGCCATTATCAACTCGTTTGAGCCAAAGGAGTAAGCCATGCAAATTTTAAAAGGCATTCAACAAGGCTCAGACGCTTGGCATCAGCATAGAGCTAATCACTTTAATGCGTCTGATGCGCCAGCAATGATGGGTAAATCAATTTACAAGACACGTAACGAGTTGATGAAAGAGATCGCAATAGGTTCTAGTTCAAATATCCCTCAGTTTCTTGCTGATAAAGGCCATGAGGCTGAACGTATGGCAAGGCCAGTAGCCGAACACATTATCGGAAAAGATCTTTACCCAGTTATTGGCGTAGAAGGCATTTACTCAGCCTCGTTTGATGGCTTAACCTTGCGCCAAGATATTAACTTTGAGCACAAGATGCTCAATGATGAAATTCGCGCTTGCGAATCTATTGATGATCTGCACGATCAATACAAAATTCAGATGACTCAGCAGATGGGGGTATCGGGTGCTAGCAAGACTCTTTTTCTCGCAACTGAATGGGACGAAAACGGCGATATGGTCGATAGCGTCGAGTTTTGGTACGAGTTTGATTCTGACCTATGGGATGACATTAAGGCTGGCTGGGCGCAGCTACAACAGGATTTAGCTAATTACAAAAATAAACCTGTAGCCGAAAATCCTGTAGCCGATTCCATTGAAGCCTTCCCAGTAGCCATGATTCAAGCTAAAGGTGAGATTGTCGTAAGCAATCTTAACGAAGTTCTACCCCGCTTTGATCTATTCCTGTCAAGCCAAAAGACTGAGCTGGTGACTGATGATGATTTTGCCAATGGCGAGGCCGTAGCGAAATTTAGCCGTGAAACTGCGAAGAGGCTACGCCTAGTTTCAGACCAGACTATTGACCAAATATCAAATGTTAGCGAGGCTGTAAGAACGCTTCAAAACTATGCCGATCAATTCGATGGATTGGGCCTAAAACTTGAAAAACTCGTTAAGTCAGAAAAAGAGGCTCGCAAAGATGCCATTATCAACGCCGCTAAGGTTCAATGGCGCGAGCATTTAGATGGCCTTGATTCTGAATTAAAGCCTGTACACCTAAATATTGCACCACCTGACTTTATTGGCGCAGTCAAAAACAAGCGCACGATTGAATCATTGCAAAACGCAGTCGATACAGTTTTGGCGCAAGGAAAGATCAGCGCCGATGCAATGGCAAAGGTTTATCGCCAAAACCTTGCTTGGGCCAATGAAAACGCTATTGAGTACAACTTTCTGTATGCCAATGACTTAAGCGCAATCGTCTCCAAAGAGCATGAGGATTTCAAAAATCTTATTGAGTCTCGCATTAGCGCATACAAGGCTCAGGAAGAGGCTAAGAAGCAGGTTGTAGAACATCCTAAGCCAGAGGTTAAGGAAGTTGCAAAAGAGACTCCAGGGGTTTTTATTGCCAAGCCTAAGCCAGTCGATACAAGCAGGGTATCGGATTTCATAAATTCGAGAGAGTGGCCTAGTGAATCGGCACGCAATACAGCTAGAGCGACTTGTATCGAGTTTTACAAATTTATCAACCAAGAGCATTTACAGGCAGCCTAACCATGAATGACGAAACCTTAATAAACATTCAAAACGCTGAATCTCGCATTACTGCCCTTTTGAAATTACCCCCCCCCTCACTCTTCTTGGAGTTATCAAAGAACAGTTGAATTTAAGGAATGTTGCAAGCTGGCAATGAGCTACATGAATCGCCAGCGCAAGAAATTAGAAAAAATTATTGAAATTGAACAACAACTTAAAAGCTATTTTTAGATAAAAAATGACATTTGAATCATCCCTCCCAATTATTAAAGCCTTTGTATTGGATCACCCTTGGTCAACTGTAGAGGAAATCCAAGCTGGTACAGGGCTACATAAATCTACTGTAAATCGTCAATTAACTGGCGGCTATAACAAGATTACGCCTAATACATTTTTACGGGAAAAAGTTACTCGGCAAGTTTCTCATGGTGACGGAAAAGTCAGAGGTTCTTATAAATGGACTTATTCACCAAAACAAGAATCTACAGAAACAATAGTGACTAATAATGTTAAAGAAAGTGACGCTGTAAATATTAAGAAAGTAATTTCCCACCACCCGCTTCATGTTGCATTTTTTGGCGGGGTGAGCGCATGACTAGCCCAACTAAATACACGGTCAATCTTGAGCCTAAAACAGAGGCCAAGCTACAAGAAATCCATCAGTTGTATATACAAAGATTTGGCATATTTATTAGCTTTGACCAGTTAATTAACAAAGCATTAGGAGCTTATGGCTCTGTATGTAAGACACAAATTAAGAGGAATGGGAAATGACAATTAAATTAGAAGTCGGAAAGAAGTATCGAAATCGTAATGGTGAAGTGGTTGAGATTGTTAAAGAGCTTATCAGACATGGCTTTTATAAATTTCAAAATCCTTTATATATCAGCTACAGCATTGACGGGCGTTTACTAAAAGAAGTAGAAACTCCACTTGACCTTATCGAAGAAGTTAATGAGCTAGTTAAGAAGCTACACAAACACGCAGAACTAATCAAGGCATGGGCTGATGGTGCTCAAATTGAATGGCAAAGCAATTCAGGACGCTGGCTTAGTACCACACAGCCAGAATGGGATTTAAACCGTTGTTACCGCATCAAACCACCTGAAGTCCCTCAATGGCGCAAAGACCTAGCTGAGAAGATGAAGGTGGGCGGGGTGTTGCAGTTCAATTGGGGAGGCGACAATCCATGGAAAGAATCACTCCTTTCTATAGATCGTGTTTTAGATGACGAAGGCAATATGACTGAAGGCAGATACCGCATCAAGCCCGAGACAAAACCTGATGTAGTCGAAACATGGTCAGTAAGTAAAGATAACTTCTATAAAGATAGCACCAGTTCAGCTAACCTAAAACTAATTTGGTACGGCGAAACAGGCAATCTAAAAGGTGCGGAGGTGTTGAAATGAGCAAGCATATACATATTGTCGCTGTAGCTGGGTACTTAGTTGATGGCGGATATTTTGAGAATCGTAACGAGGCTTACGACATGGGTTTGCACAAGTCAGTTGAATTCACTCCCGTTGTTAAATATTCTGAAGTTACCTCGCTACAAGATATAAACGCTGAGCTAGTAGATGCGCTTATTCAATCCCGACACGCGTTGCAGTTGGCAAACGATATGCCTAATGGCCCTGTTCAAGACACCATCTGGATGCCGCATAGTCCTGAAACGCTTTTTGATTTTATGGATGCCGCAATCGCTAAAGCTAGAGGTGAAGTATGAAAGTTATTTGGCTAAGTTGTGAGGACTGCGCTTGTCAGGTTGAGGTGCAGCATTGTGAGGCGTGCGACCAGTATTGGGATAAAAGATGATGAGTGAATGGATTAGCGTTAAAGATACGCTACCTGAATTAGAGCAAGAAGTCCTTGTATACGCAAATCGTGAATATTTAAAACGAAAGATTCACACTCATTTTTATTGGTGTTTGGCTGATTTTGAAGATTTGAAAATTACCCATTGGATGCCATTACCTACACCACCAAAGGAGCAACCATTCACTAAAGAGCAATCAGTCGTAATCACTGGCTTTACTGGCGTTATGGCCTGTAAATGTTTTTCAGATTTTCATGCTGATGTTGAGAAGCGACTTGGCAGACCAGTATTTACCCATGAATTTGGAGACGAAAAGTTTGCTGATGAGTTAAAGGATTTGTACGCAGGGGATTTTCTTTCAATG
>CAIYZI010000125.1 GCA_903930665.1 uncultured beta proteobacterium | reverse complement strand
TGGTGAAGCAAAAAAGCAGGGATGATTGAAGGACAATAGCCTAAAAATCACAGCCGTCTGAAGTGGTGATGATTTTTTGTCGCCGCTAAACTTGAAAAGTGGAGTTATTCAGAGGTTCCCTAGCTAGCGCCCTGCAATTCTTTTTCGCAACTCTGGCTGGGACATTGGTAGGTCTCTTAAATGATGGTACTGGCAGACCTCTTGCATCAATCATGGCGATTTGCGGAATTGGTGCCTGGGTATGTCATCGTCGCTTAGTCAGACATCATGAGCTCCAATTAGCGCCTACAGCCTAAGCCCAATGAGTATTATGCGAGACCTGGATAAAAATAGGCTTTTTTAAATACCCGCTAACTCATGCCCTATATAGAAAGATATTTAGGCCTTAACTCTAAACTTCCCAAAACTTCTTTCACATTGATTTTTTGTGAATTATTCTTGAGCAAATGACAGACTTAAATCCCATTCGCCCGAGACGAATTGCCCATTTAGATATGGATGCATTTTTTGCTTCCGTCGAATTGCTAAGGTATCCACAACTTAAAGGGTTACCGGTGGTTATCGGCGGAAGTAAACATGCCAAAACAGAAGATCTTTTTTCACTTATCTTAAAAAGTGAGCCAGAATGGGATGACTTTCGCCCCCATAAAATTCCACTCCGATTTTTTCCAAGATTATCTGGCTATATCGGCCGAGGCGTTATTACAACCGCCACATATGCCGCACGTCAATTTGGTGTGGGCTCAGCAATGGGGCTCATGAAAGCAGCCAAGTTATGCCCAGATGCAATCTTACTTCCAGTAGACTTTGAGCGTTATCGTCACTTTTCTAAACTGATGAAAGAGACTGTCGCTGAAATAGCACCAGTCATTGAAGATGGGGGGTTGGATGAGGTATATATAGACTTTACTAACGTCCCCGGAGTACAGCGCAAAGGCGGGCATACATTAGCAAGAGTTATTCAAATGACAGTGCTCAGCAACACTGGATTAACTTGCTCTATTGGCGTAGCTCCCAATAAGCTACTCGCCAAAATGGCTAGCGAGATGCATAAACCGAATGGAATTTGCGTACTAGAATTAGCTGATGTCGAAAAACATATTTGGCCATTACCCTGTCGAAAAATGAATGGTATTGGTCCCAAATCTGAAGCAAAACTAATAAAACTTGGAATTCATACCCTCGGAGAATTGGCTCAACAAGAGCCGGTTCGGCTTATGCAACAGTTTGGCAAAAGCTATGGCACCTGGCTTTATGAAAGCGCTCATGGACGCAATAATGATCCTGTAATTGCTAGGGGCGAGCCAGTCAATATGAGCCGAGAGACAACATTCGAGAGAGACTTACATCCTTCACGTGACCGTGAGACCTTGGGCCCCATTTTGTCACAATTGTGTGAGCGTCTGTCCCAAGACCTAGTCAATAAAGGCTACCTCGGCAAAACGATTGGAGTCCGAGTGCGCTATGGAAATTTCCAATCTATTACCAGAGATATCACGCTCGATTCACCCACTAATGATCCACAGGCCATACGACAAGCTGCAAGACGGTGCTTAAGGAGAATTGATCTAGCTAGAAGCTTGAGACTATTGGGAGTCAGAGCAAGCAATCTTCAAAGCGCTGAAGATCAACTTCAAACCCAGTTAAAAAATTCTGTTGAAGGGATTCAAGGTCATCTGGATTTGGGATAAAGAACAAAAAGATTTTATTTACTAGGTTAGCGTCTATAAAAGTACCATCAATTTATACAGCGGAGGCTTAAAGAATGTTGAGCATTAATCTAAGCGACAAAACTGCAGTTATCACTGGTCCTACCATTAGTATTGGCTGGCCATTGCTAAAACTTTGGCCAGAGCTAGCGCGACGGTTATTGTGAATGGCCGTGAACTCGTTGCCGTTGAAAAGGCAATAGCCGCTGTAGAGACCTGCTCTCCAGGTGCTAGTGTACAAGTAGTTGCCGCAGATCTATCGACTGCAGAAGGTTGCAATGCGTTAGTTTCAAAGACCCCTCTCTGCGATATTCTGATAAATAACTTAGGCATCTATGGAACAATACCCTTCTTTGAAATTAGCGATGAGAAATGGGATCGTTACTGGAATGTCAACATCATGTCAGGTGTACATCTATCACGCGCCTACATGCTGCAAATGCTGAGGCGCAACTGGGGTCGCGTGGTTTTCATTGCATCAGAGTCGGCATTAAGCATTCCAGCCGACATGGTTCACTATGGCATGAGCAAGACTGCGATGCTAGGTTTGGCCCGCGGCTTAGCTAAAGTAGCTGCCGGTACAGGTGTCACTGTCAATAGCGTATTGCCTGGCCCAACCTTGTCGGAAGGTGCGGAAAAAATATTAATGGTTAGCGCTCCAGTCGGATAAACATTAGAGCAAGCGGGGGCCATTTTTGTGAAGCAACATCGCCCATCTTCAATATTAGGTCGAGCGGTGCAGCTGGAGGAAGTCGCCAACATGGTGGCCTACGTTGCCTCACCTCTATCATCCGCTACTACTGGCGCTGCTTTACGAGTTGAAGGTGGAATCGTAGATAGCATTTAAGCTATATCTAATCTTTAAATGGAGGGGTATTAATAGGTGGCAACCTTATCCCATCCTAATTAGTCCGCCCTGAACAATTCCCAACCCTCTGATTTATTTGCATAAATTGCTGTTTTACTGTCATCAAATTTGCAAGGTATTGCGTTAATACCATTAACTTTCTTGCAAATATTGACGAGGTTTTCATGGGCCCCAAAGAAGTTATTCAGCAAACTGGTGAGTTATTCGGATGTTTATTGGAGGCGCATCTCAATCTGTCACATCCCTTGATCAAGCTTTCCAAAGCCATTGACTGGCAAGTCATCGAGAGTACGTTTGCGGGTCACTTTGTTTCTGCTCGTGGCCGCCCAGCATTGCCTCCCAGACTGGTGGCAGGCCTACTCTATCTACAGCATGCTTTTGATTGCTCCGATGAGATGGTGGTGAACACTTGGATTGAAAACCCGTATTGGCAATACTTCACTGGTGAGACTTACCTGCAAACGCAATCACCCATTGACCCTTCTAGCCTGACCCGTTGGAGAAAGCGCATTGGTGAAGCGGGTGTAGAAACCCTCTTGCAATTGACCATCGTTGCCGCGCACAAACTCTCTGTCATCTCACCAGCATCTGCTAATAAAGTCATTGTCGATACCACTGTCATGCCCAAAGCCATTGCCCACCCCACAGACAGCCGCCTCTTAGAGAAAAGCCGTCAACATTTAGTTAAATTGGCTAAGGACAACAACATCACCTTGCGTCAGAACTATAACCGCCAGGCCCCCAGGCTTGCTATACAAGCTGGCAGGTACGCCCATGCCAAGCAGTACAAAAGAATGCGTACTACCTTAAAAACGCTCAAGACTCGCGTAGGCAGAGTTCATCGAGAAGTGGAGCGCAAGCTTGACCAATTGCCAGACAGCGTCAAACCTAAAGCCCAGACGCCTTTAGCCAGAGTGGCTCGCATCCTCATCCAACAGCCCAAAGACAAAAACAAACTTTATGCACTGCATGCCCCTGAGGCTGAATGCATCTCCAAAGACAAGGCTAGAACTCCGTATGAGTTTGGCGTGAAAGTCTCTGTTACAACCACTCTGAAGGAGGGTTTTGTTCTGGGGGCCAGATCCATGCCTGGCAATCCTTATGATGGTCACACCTTAGAAGAAGCAATAGAGCAAGCGAGCATCTTAGCTGAGCAAAGACCCAAAATAGTGATCGTGGATAAAGGCTATCGAGGCGCTACCCTAGAAAACATCCAGATATTGAGATCAGGCCAGCGCAAAGGCGTTACTAAAACACTGAAGAAAATGATTCTACGGCGCAGTAGCATTGAGCCGATCATAGGTCATATGAAGATGGACGGCAGATTAGGCAGAAATCCCCTCAAGGGGGAGTTGGGCGATGCACTGCATGCCGTATTGTGTGGGGCTGGCCATAACATCAGACTGTTACTCAAGAAGCTGAGGCTTTTTTGTTCCTTATTTTTATCATTGCTACTCAGAAATATATTGGCGGTAATGAAGCAAAATCAGCTCGCACATCAAGCGGTGTTCTGAAAAGTGAATTATTCAGGGCGGACTAATTAGGAATTCTGATTTAAATCTGTCTTATGTATCGAATTAAGTTCGTCGGTGCCTAAACCTTTCTTTTCAAAAGCTACTGATCATTGGAATAAGTAATAAAAATTCTATTTTCAGGAATTAAAGATTTTCCTGAAACATGGGTTTTCTAAGGAAACTTTGAATACTTCAGCAAATCCTACTGCCGACGATCCAATTAAGTATCTGAATTTTCAACAACGGGCACCTCGGCAACTATTGGAGATTTTCGACTGACAAGGTATTTAACACCCTTGCTCCCAGAGTTTTCGGTGTGGATCTGGTTGGCGAATAAATGGAATATATCGCCAACCAAATAAATAGTTTTAATACCGCCTACATTGATATCAATTTGTCCATCCAAAACAAGCGCTTTAGCTTCATAGGGGTGGGAATGTAAATCCATAAAAAATGGGGGATCTCGGGTCACCACTACTGGGGTTGGAAACCCTTCTTTTTGAAGTCCATCTAAAAATACATTTTGATTCATTGACTAGACAACCTTTTATTAAGGCTACATTGTAACGGCGCCATTGCTGATTACGCCACCAACTGCTTAATTCAAAAACTGACGGATCCAATCTACATAAATAGCATCTAAATCAAGCCATTTTGCAGTTCTAAGGCCGTATTTCAGATGCCATGGAAAATTCACCAAAATTGAATTGCCAGCCCGTCTCACCAGATGCATATACTCTGGCTTATTTGGCTTCTGATATAACTTGATGATTTGCATTTAGCCTCCTCATGCCAAATAGTTGACCTTAATAAGGAGTTCACTGCCTTTTGATGGGTCCCACCTTAGGTTGTCCATTAAAAAACAATGATTGGCAAACACAATGGATTGCCGGCGCTGCCAATGTATTAATTTTCTTTTTTTGCCGAAAAGACGACTTGTTCCAATGTATCGCTTTAGAAGCTCGGATCGGTCACTAAGAATTGATATTTTTTTAAGTAATACCTGCTACTGTTGATGACTTGCATTGGTGCTTTTGGCTTGTAAATTGGTTATTTAAATACCTCTAAAGGCATCACGATGACTAAGCAAATCGACCTTCTTTCTGGCACCCATCCAGAGAAACGCGAATTTAAGCTTCACAAGGATATTTTGTGGAGCATCATTCAAAGCCAATCCGGTACGTTAGGTAAAGCTGTCCTTGAATTGGTGATGAATTCAATCGATGCTGGCGCTACCTCAGTTGACATTACCCTGAGCGGCAAAAAATATTAGCGTAAGCGATGACGGCAAGGGTTTTACCAATCGCGGCGAGATTGAGCAATTTTTTGAAACCTTTGGCACCCCGCACATCACGCGAGGACTCCTCATCGCTGGTGAAAGCAGTATCCTGGCCATGGACACACCTCATGCTGATTCCAACGGTTGGGAGGTTTTTTTGACGGA
>CAIYZI010000124.1 GCA_903930665.1 uncultured beta proteobacterium | reverse complement strand
GACCTTAGTCAGTCAACAGTAAAAGGCATTTATCAGTCATTGCGAGCTGCTGGCGTGCCTGTGTTTGTTTTGTCTACCTTAACTTTGGGTGCGCCTACAGTTGATCCAAGCTCAGGCATGGCAAGAGAGGGTGTAAGAGTGGCAGCTAGAGCGCTTGATGTTAATGATGGTTCTGAGATTGCATCAGTTCCTTCGGTAAATCAATTTGGGCTTGGGCAGACAAATGATGAAGCTCGTGATAAGGCATTAAAAGATGGAGCTATGGCTGCAGCTAAAGAGGTTGTAAGTAGATTGAATGCAATTGGTGCAAAATAATTTTAAAAGGGGTATCAGATGAAAAAAGTTTTATTTGTAATTATTGGATTGTTATTAAGCAATCTCTCGTATGCGCAATTTGGTAGCTTATTAGGCGCAGCTTCTTCTGCGATGGGCGGTGGCAGCAATGTTTCTTTAGATCAAATTACCTCTAATTATGTTGCTGGATCAAAGCAAATTGCTTCCGCTCAAGACAAATTAATGAAAGCGGCAAATATTAAGGTTTCTTCAGACTTAAATGCTGCTCAAATTAGCAATTTGACATCAGGCGCTACTTCTCAACAAGTTGCGGATGCAAACAAAATCATTACTGAGCGCTCTAAAGCAATTCAAGAGGCCTATGCAAATGGCTCCTTAAAGTTAGACGCTAATGCTAAAAAAACATTTATGAGTGGATTTGGTGATTTTGCCTTGGGCGTTCTTGCTTATGGAAAACTTGCCTTAAGCGTAAAAGGGTATACACCAAACCCAGCCGACCTTTCAAAGGCTGGTACTGCGATTGCAATTGCTAAAAATGTTCCTGATGACATGGGAAATCTTAAGGGTACGTTTGGGGCTCTTTACGACTACGCAAAATCAAACAATATTGATCCACCAAAAGATTCCGCAGAAGTAACAAAAATGCTGGATAACTTTTAAATCAGTTGCTGCCCAGGTTCAATAAATTATTTGGAGTTCTAGATGATGAAGCGTTTTTTAGTTGTTTTATTTGTTGTACTTGGGCTAGCTTCCTGTGGGGATAAAAATGCCCCAAACTTAACCTCTACACCAGATGTTGGTAAGGTTGAGCAGGTTGAGGTTTCGGCTAAGGGTGTTGGTGTTACCCCCGGTGCTGCAGTAAATGATGCTCTTAAGCAAGCCGTTCAACAGGTAAATGGGGCTGTAGTAGATGCAAGTTCAGCTAACTTGAATGTAATGGCAAAGGTTACTGAAACTATTGACGTTGATACAGCCCAAGGTCATGACTCTGCAAAGGCTACAGCAACAATGCAAGGTCAGGCATTTGCCGAGCAAATAGCTACAGCCTCAAATGGGGTTGTCTCTAATTTCAAAGTTGTCTCAAGTAGCCCTCCAGCAAAAGATGGGGGGATGTATACAGTTCAAATTAGCGCAAAAATTGCAAAATTTAAAGCGCCAGCAGATGCTGGAAAAATTAAAATTGTTATTACACCCCTTAGATCAAATACGCCTACTTTTAATATTGGGGGTAAAGCAGTTCCGGCGAATGAAGTATTGGATCCAGTTCGTCAATTGATTATTGACTCCCTCTCTCAAAGCGGCCGTTATACCGTATTGGATAGACAGTTTGATAGTGAAATTCAAGGTGAGCTTGGAATGATTGCATCCGGTCAAACCAATACAGCTGATTTGGCGAAATTGGGTCAAGCACTTAGCGCTGATATTGTTTGGGTTGGGGTTGTGAACAACTTAGCCTATGAACGTAGTGCTCGTAAATTAATTTCTGCTGACCGTGAGTTGGTTAGTTATGGCGGTTCCTGGAATATTTCACAGCGACTCATTAATCTCGCAACTCGTCAGATTATGTTGTCGAACACCTTGACTGGTGAATTTCCACGCGTTGCGCCTACAACTATGGGTGCGGGTATAAATGAAGTTAATACACTTAAGGATATACAGGCGAATATTGCTCGAAAAGCAACTAACGCCATTATGATGAAAACTTTCCCAATTTCTATTGTGGAGATTGACGGAACTACAGTGGCTTTAAGTCAAGGTGAGGGTTCCGTAAAAGAGGGGCAGCAGTTCAAGATTTTCTCGATGGGTAAGGAAATGAAGGACCCGCAGACGGGGCAATCGTTGGGCAATATGGAAAGTGAATGCTGCGTAGTCACAATTAATCGTATTACGCCAAAAATGTCATACGGTACGTTATCAGAAGTCAAAATCAAATTAGATGGAATCAAGCCAGGTGTTTTGCAAGTTAGGGAGGAAGTTATTCAGACTACCTCAGCTCCACCAGCACCATCTTCACCGCCAGCAAATGCCCCAAGTGCTGTTACTGCCCCGCCCCCAACAAGGGCTGCAGCTCCAACCAATGGCGGAAAGAAGAATGCTGATTGGTAGTTTCAATTAGGGATATGAAAACCACCTTCGGGTGGTTTTTTTGAGCGTTACTTTAAATAACGCTTATTTTCTAAAAAAACCATGTGGCAACGAAGCACTGGATGGTTCCTCCAAAAATCCTCCAATTTTCAAAACTTATTTGTTCGAGGCTAATTCCCTTAAAACAACTAATTTGCTTGCACACTTACTTACACACCGAGGCCCACCAGCGCTAGACCCTTGTATTTACTAGGGTCAATTTGGGTCTCTGCTCTCATAAGAAAGAAGCCCTAGGGGTCTTGTCACAAAGACCCCTGTAGATTCAAGAGGTTAGTGGTGAATGAGGCGGTATAAATTCACTACACACCGACTACACACCAGAGCTTTTTTCATGGTGTGTAGTAAATGCGGTTTTAGTGTGGTTTTGCAGTAAAAAACATCTGTAAAGGTGTG
>CAIYZI010000123.1 GCA_903930665.1 uncultured beta proteobacterium | reverse complement strand
TGTTTCGTTTTTATAAAAACGCCATTAGATTAAGTTCAACTCTGGTGATGTCATTTACCGATGGTTTAACGAAAATTAAAAATCGTCGTGCATTTGATACTGAGTTTCCAAGTTTATGGAAAAATGCCATTCGTTCTAAACAGCCAATTAGTGCACTTTTTATGGATATAGACCACTTTAAGAATTTTAACGACGAACATGGCCATGAATGCGGGGATATTGCCTTGGTGGCGGTAGCGAAAGTCATATCCAAGTGTGTTTCTCGTCCCCTAGATTTTTGTTGCAGGTGGGGTGGGGAGG
The DNA here is from genome assembly GCA_903930665.1 of uncultured beta proteobacterium. GTDB lineage: Bacteria > Pseudomonadota > Gammaproteobacteria > Burkholderiales > Burkholderiaceae > Polynucleobacter. The sequence continues at coordinate 2,443 of CAIYZI010000123.1, read as the reverse complement.
AGTTTGTCGTTGTTCTGCCTGAAACAGATGAGCGCGGGGCAACATTACTAGCAAGGGAAATTCTGACTAAAGTTCGCTCAATTAAACTGAATTTTCCCTGTGAGCATCCGCCAAAGGTTACGGTCAGAATTGGTGTTGCCAGCAAAATTGTGACCAATGAAAATCATACTGATGACATAGTCGATATGGCGGATAAGGCAATGTACTTTGCCAAACAAAGTGGTAGGGATAAATACGCCTTATTTAATGAATTACCCCCTTCGCCTTAGTGCGCTATCGAGTTTTCTTGATATTTTGCCTATTCACAGGGCTCGGGGATGCTTCTAACCGTAATTCATGTGTATGATCTCAATTGCTGGGCTAGCCCATAGACCATGGTCTCTGTTTAGCTTTTACTACCGAAACTATCGAAACTATCGAAATCTTATAAGAAAGAGATCTTTATGCAAATTGGCATTCTTGCGGGAGCTATCCTCGCTATTGCCATTTGTCTTTTGCTCTATTTCCTTTGGCGTAAGCAGGGCATCAAAAATAGATCGGCAAGTGCAATGATGGCCGAACATACTGCACAGATCACCAATAATGCCTTGGAAAGAATTCGAGATGAGACATTGGATATGAAGGCTGAATTAGAGGCTGATCACGATATCAAGCCAGTATCAACCCAGGTTAACACAAGCGAATATAGGCATTCTGTTCGTAAGCGTTAACCATTACTCTGCCTTGTTAAAAATATAGAAAACTTTTGATCTATCTCAAGTGCGCTATAGGGCTATTCACTATAATTAACAGAATAAATATATAGAAAATAGCGAATTAAAAGAGATATTAGTGGGCATGGCTAAAAAGATAGACTTAGTTGAATTGAAATACCAGAGTGAAGCAGTAAACGACATGGGCATTATGGGTTTAATGCGCATTCTTGAGGTGTCAGTAGTTTCCAATAAACGTCATAAATTGACTGGTGTGCTGTTTTTCGACAAAGGTCATTTTGGGCAGATCCTCGAAGGATCGAGAACCGATATAGAAGAGGTTTGGACGAGAATTCAAAAAGATCCACGTCACCACAATATTCAACTTCTTGGCCTTAACGAAATCCCAGAGCGAAGGTTTCCTAAGTGGGCCTTAAAGTTATATGACGGCAAAGAATTCGCTAGCTTTTTACCGCAATTCTCAAATGCTATTGGTGAAATTACTGGGGCAGATGGAGAGACATTGCGGATCATGCAATCTCTGGGGTTTGAAGTCCAATAGAACCATAAATCAAAGCTAGGTCAGATTGGCCTAAGATATCTTTTTCAAAACATCGGCAATATTTAAAAGATTTTTGACATTTACTTCAGCGATAGTAGAGCTGGAGATAATATCTTTACTACCCTCTTTGAGGGTTCTCATGGCTCCTCCTACTTGTGCAAGTGCCGTTGTTTGTTGCGTGCTATTCAAGGCTACTTGTTTGGCTTTTATGCTTACCTCATCTATGCTCAGACCTAATTTTTCAAACGCTAATTCTGCTTGGTAAGAGTTTTGGGCGGTTTTTAAGGACTTTTGCGTGCTGGCTTCGGCAAGAAATACCATTTTGTTTGTTAATTTTTGAATTTCAGTAATATTTTCAGCAGTCTTTGCTGCCTCTGTAAGGCTCTGTATAGAGAGTGCTCGGATTTCTTGAGCAATCACAGAGAACCCTTTGCCATACTGACCAGATCGAGCTGCTTCAACAGATGCGTTAAGAGCCAGAATATTGGTTTGATTGCTAATTCCATGAACTAGTTTAGAAATTTCCCCCATCTGATCAATCCTGGATGCTAAGACTGAAATCGTATCGCTTAAGTCACTCATTGCAAGGCTGAGGGTCTCTGATTCGGTTTTACTGATTTTTGCCCGCTCCATTTCTTCTGTTGCCGTTAATTTTGCCGTTTCAGCAATTTTAGAAACAACATTGGCGTCTTCATTTGCTAAAGCGGCAGAAGTCATCACTTCTCCTGCGGTAGCCGTGGTCTCGGCAATGGAGGAGGATTGTTGCGAAAGATTTTTGGTTAATTGAATCACCTGTGATGCTGAATTATTAGCCACTCTATTGATTTCAATGACAAGAGAGGAGAGGGGCTTGATTAATTTCAAACGTAAAAATAGATAAATTACCGCCAATAAGGTCAATGAGAAAATCAGACTAAAAAAGATGATGAATTCTTGATAAGATCTAATGGTGTTTAAAAAGCTTATTCTTTTTTGCAAAAGTTGATCTTCAGCTTGATTAACGTCTTCAGCCTCATGCCGTAATTCATCCATGATCTCTTTGTCAGCGCCGCTAACGACTGGTTCAAGGGCCTCTTTTGATTTTCCAGCCTTGTTAAGAGTTACAGTTAACTCTAATTCCTTTAGTTTTTTTTCTGAGAGCGCAATATATTTCCTGCCAATGCTTCCCTGTGCTGGATCGCTATCCAAG
>CAIYZI010000122.1 GCA_903930665.1 uncultured beta proteobacterium | reverse complement strand
CTTATATCTTCTGACGAGCTCAGAAGCCTCTTGTGCGATTTCACGCATCTTTTGAGCGCCGTCACGACGCATATCTAAGATTGGTCGAACGTGTAGCGTACCAACTGAGGCATGTGCATACCAAGTACCGCGAGTTTGATGTTTAGCAAAGACTTCAGTGAGTGATTGGGTATATTCGGCCAAATGCTCTAGAGGTACCGCGCAATCCTCGATAAAGCTAACAGGCTTACCGTCTCCCTTTAAGCTCATCATGATATTTAACCCGGCTTTACGCACTTCCCAAAGATTCTTTTGAGTAGTGGGGTCAAGCATTTCCACCACTGATCCAGGTTGACCTAAATCAGCCATGAGTTCGGCCAATTGTTTCACCTTTATCTCTAGAGGGGCTAATTCATCGCCTGAGAATTCCACGAGTAAGATCGCTTCCGGCGATTTCCCGCCTTGATCGATTAGCGCTGTTTCAATGGTCGATTTAAATGCGGGATTGCTGCGTGATAAATCGAGCATGGTTCTATCAACGAGCTCTACTGCTGTTGGTCCTAGCTTCACAATATGCTGCGCAGAGTCCATGGCTTTATGAAAGCTCGAAAAGTTCACTACGCCAAGGGTTTTGTGCTTTGGTAGCGGCGCTAACTGCAGCTTGAGTTTATTGAAATAGGCTAGGGTACCCTCGCTTCCTACTAGTAAATGAGAGAGGTTTACTGTTCCATCATTCGTATAAGGGCGTTGGTTTTGATTATTGAAAATGTCCAGGTTATATCCAGCAACTCTGCGCATGACCTTAGGCCACATGCGCTCAATTTCGGCTTGGTGCTTCATCGCCAAAGACTGAACAAATTGACCTAGCTCTAATGCTCTGCCTTGTGCATCTTGCATTAAACCAAACTTCGCTAATTGACCATCTGCCAGCCACGCATCGATACCCAATACGTTATGAACCATGTTGCCATAGGCAATCGATCGGCTTCCGCAGGAATTATTTCCTGCCATGCCACCAATAGTGGCTTGTCCTGCAGTTGAAACGTCCACGGGGAACCATAAGCCATGCTTTTTTAACTGAGCATTTAAAGTATCTAAAACCATGCCAGGCTCAACTTCAATACTCAATTTCTCTAAGTCAAGGTTTTGACTATTTCTAAAATATTTTGAATTATCAATAACTAAAGCAGCGCCAGTAGTTTGACCGCACTGGCTTGTGCCGCCACCTCTTGGAAGGATGGGTATGCCCATATCTCGAGCAAGCTCAATTGCAATCGAAATATCCTCTGCGGTTTTCGGAACAAATACCGCCAATGGCATCGTTTGATAAATAGAGGCATCGGTAGCGTACCGTCCTAAGTCTGAGGGATCAATCATGACCTCACCCAGAGTAAGTTTTTTTAGTCGTTCGGCTAAGAAGTGAATATCGCTAGGTTTGTTCATGGGTGAGTGAATTTATTGTTGGGTTTCTAGGAAAGTCAAAATAGCATTTTTCTTATTGGCTAGATGTTGCATTAATACTTTGCGCATTCTTTGGCTATCGGCAGCCTTAAGTGCGGCAATCATCTCTCCGTGTTCAAGAACTGCTTCATCCCATTTGGTTTGATCTTGATTCGATCTAAAACGCAATGCTTGGATTCGTGCATTCACTTGAGAGTAGGTATTGGTCAAAACGGGATTGCCCGCAGCGAGGTTGATATGTTGATGGATCTGTGAATTGAGCTTGTAGTACCCGGACAGATCTTTTCTGCTGTAACACGCAAGCATTTCGTAGTGAAGTGCCTCAATCTCACTTAAGGCTTCCTTGGTAATTCTTTTGGCAGCAAGCTCACCCGAAAAGCCCTCTAACTCTGCCATTAACTCAAAGGCATTTAATACATCCTCCTTGTTTAACTTCGGAACAATAGCTCCTCGGTTGTTGATCAGCTCGACTAAACCAGCGGCAGCTAAACGTCGAATGGCCTCACGAATGGGGGTTCTCGATACCGAGAGGGTTTCCGCGAGTGCTCTTTCATTGAGTTTGCTTCCAGGCGTGATCGCACCCTCAACAATCATGGTTTTGAGGTTTTGATACGTCTGCTCGTGCAGGTTGGTAGGGCTACCCGTTTCCTTTGGAGTTAGCATTTTTTAACTTAAATTTGTATACATTCTGTGATTTTACAAAAATAATACCTAAAAACCTAGTATTTGCGATAGGTTTACTTTATATTTTTGTATGCAAAAATAGATTCACATTGATAAACCGGGTGTTTTTTGCCCTCATTCCCTAACTCGAGGTTCTTATGCTCAAACTTGATTCTCATGCCGCTGGTCGTCATTTCTTACATATCCCAGGCCCCAGCCCAGTTCCTGCTCGTGTTTTGCGTGCTATTAGCTACCAAACCATCGATCATCGCGGCCCAGAGTTTGGTGAACTCGGTTTAGAGATCCTGACTAATATCAAGAAAATATTTCAGACTAAAAGCCCTGTCATTATTTATCCCTCGTCAGGAACTGGTGCCTGGGAAGGTGCTTTGGTAAATACGCTATCTCCAGGCGATTTGGTATTGATGTATGAAACCGGCCAATTTGCTACCTTATGGAGAAAGTTGGCTGAACGTTTGGGACTGAAGACGGAATTTATTGGGCGTCCTGGCGCAGAAGGCTGGAGTTACGGTGTAGATGCCGCCAAAATTGAGGAGCGCCTTAAGGCTGATACTGCTCATGAAATCAAGGCAGTCTGCGTTGTTCACAATGAAACCTCAACGGGTGTGACCTCCAATATTAAGGCGGTTCGAACTGCAATCGATGCCGCCAAGCACCCAGCTCTACTTTTGGTAGACACCATCTCTGGTTTGGCTTCTGCTGACTATCGTCACGATGATTGGGGAGTTGATGTCACCATCAGTGGCTCACAAAAAGGCTTAATGCTGCCACCAGGCATTGGTTTTAATGCGCTCTCTCCACGAGCAATTGAAGCGAGTAAAACCGCCAAGCTGCCAAAAGCATTTTGGGCATGGGATGAAATTCTGGAATCTAATAAAACGGGTTACTGGCCTTCCACACCTTCCACCAATCTCATGTACGGTCTTCATGAAGCAATGGACATGATTTTGTCGGAAGGTCTAGACAAGGTATTTGCTAGGCATGAGCGATTGGCAAAAGCCTGTCGTGCCGCAGTTCAGGGTTGGGGGTTAGAGATTCAATGTCAAGATCCAGCGGTTTATTCACCTGTTCTGACAGGCGTCGTTACTCCAGATGGCGTAGATGCTGATCAACTCAGAAAGCTGATCTTAGAGCGCTACAACCTTTCCTTGGGAACAGGTTTGGGCAAAGTAAAGGGTCGCATGTTCCGCATTGGGCACTTGGGCGATTGCAATGAACTATCACTCCTTGCCGCTTTAAGTGGTTGCGAAATGGGTATGAAAGCTTTTGGAATCAACTTAAAAGGCAGTGGCGTCTTGGCAGCTCAAGAGGTTTTACAAGGCTAAAGAGAGTCTCACCCCGCCCATATCTTATGGCGGGGTTCAAAAAAACAGGAGACATGAGTGAAAAAATTTCTCAGACTTAAACCAACAACAATTGTTTTAGTGCTTTTTTGCGCGATGTATTTTTTGACCTATATTGATCGCGTCAATGTCAGTTCTGCAGCAGCTGGATTTGGTACTGAATTTCATTTAAGTAAAACCCAGATTGGCTTTGTTTTCTCTGCTTTTGCTTATCCCTATCTAATATTTCAGATTATTGGTGGTTGGGTTAGTGATCGATTTGGATCAAAGCGAACCTTGATCGTCAGTGGCTTGATCTGGTCCTTGGCTACGGTATTGACAGGGTTTGCAGGTGGTCTATTTTCTCTTGTCGCTGCTCGAGTACTTCTTGGGCTTGGTGAGGGGGCGACTTTTCCCGCAGCAACCGCCGCAATGGCGCGTTGGATTCCTAAAGAAAATCGTGGCTTTGCCCAGGGTATTACGCATGCATTTGCACGAGTGGGAAACGCTGTTGCACCCGCACTCATTGTTTTTATTCTGGTTGAGTACGGTTGGAGATGGTCATTTTATGCATCGGGATTATTGAGTTTAGTTTGGGTCATTCTGTGGGCACTTTTATATACTGAAAATCCAGCTGATCATCCTTTGATGACTTCAGAAGAGTTAGCCAAAAAACCTGCTCCTCGAAAAATTCAAAAAACGCCTTGGAAAAAACTTGCAAAAAGAATGGCTCCAGTAACCATTGTTTATTTTTGTTATGGCTGGACGCTGTGGTTATTCTTGAGTTGGATTCCGCAATACTTCTTGCATAGCTATGACTTGAAAATTTCTACTTCAGCACTTTTTGCTTCAAGCGTATTTTTTGCTGGAGTCGTTGGGGATACCTTGGGTGGCATTATTAGTGACAAGATTCTTCATAAGACGAATAATCTGAACAAGGCAAGAAGTTGGATGGTTGCCATTTGCATGACCTTGACTTTGATTTCTCTGTTGCCAATTATGTTTACTCATGATGTAACCATATCGGTCATCTCGTTAAGCTGTGGATTCTTCTTCGCAGAAATGACAATTGGTCCTATGTGGGCTATTCCAATGGATATCGCCCCTGAATTTTCAGGGACAGCGAGCGGCATGATGAATACAGGTTCAGCCCTTGCAGCCATTATTAGCCCTGTAGTGTCAGGATTTTTAATTGATTATTACGGAAACTGGGAGCTACCGTTTGTTGGTAGCATCATTCTGATGGCTGGTGGTGTGCTTTTAACATCACGCATGAAACCAGAGAATCGATTTACTGCCTAACTGATCGCCCTAAAAATAAATAAACCCCTTAATACCATTAGGGGTTTATTTATTTGATGGAACATCTTTTCTTCCTACAGGCTTAAGTTAGCAAGACCTAAAGGTATATCTCAGGGACGGCTAAAAATAAGCTTCTGGGCTGATAGCACAAGCGGCTTTTTGGGATTAGTATCGTTTGATAGTCGATGAGCCCCAATGAGCCCCAATACCAAGATCCCTGAAATTCATCAAGAAGCCTTTACTAGGGCAAGGACGGCGCTTGGATTAAGTGTTGCTGATCTTGCTGGAAAATCGTGTCTTTCGGTTCGGCAAATCGAGCAATTAGAAAATGGTGAGCAGAGCTCTTTTTATGGTGCTCGAGTTAAATTTACCGCGGCTAAAAAGGTGGCTGGCATTTTGGGTTTAAAGGATCACGAAGCATTTGATTGTGAGTCTCCAATCGTAGTTGTGGAGAAATCCCAATCCAAATCCACATCTAATCCTCAAGCATCTGATGTAAAGGTTCCCGAGTCAGCACCCAAGCTTATGGTCAAGAAGATTTCTGCGCCAGTTCAGGCTGAGCAATATTCGGAAAAATTAAAACCTGCATCACCACATTTTTCAAAAATTCAAAAATCGCCTAAACAGAAGTTTTTCATTGGATTTGGAATTGCTCTTGCAGTGGTAACTGCTGTTGTGAGTATGCAAAGATTATTTTTCGCTGGGTTGCCTCAAGAAGTGATCCTGGTGAAGGAGGAGCTTGCTGAGCCAGCACCTCGGCAACCACAGGCGCCATCTGAATCTTCATCGCAAGCCTTTGTTCCTGCTGCGCCAGATGCGACGCCAGTCCTCGCTTCAACTGCGCAGGCCAACAACGCAATCGCTCCTAGTGCCTGTCCAGATGTGGATGCTGTTATAGCTCATTACAAGCCAACTTCACCAAGAAAATCTGCCGATATGGTTTATGTAGAGGCTAAATCAAAGCAGACAATCTGCGTGGTGGATGCTTCTGGTAAAGCTCAAAATAGAGTGATTGATACTGGTATGGGGGCAATCTTTTATGGCAAGCCACCATTCAAAGTATTAACTTCAGGACTTGGGCAGGTCGAGGTATTTTTTCAGGGAACAAAAGTCAGACCTGGAAATGGCAAGACATTGATATTGGACTCGGCTGAACTGATTGAGTCCGTCCCAGCAGATTCTTAAAGGCAAGAAAAAACCAGTTGACCTACTTCAATGGAAGTAGGTCTTTTATAGAATCTTGGCGCTTTAAACCGCAGCTTCGTTTACTTCACCCGTGCGAATGCGAATCGCGTGTTCGATTGGGCTAACAAAGATTTTTCCGTCACCAATTTTTCCAGTATGCGCTGCCTTGGTGATAGCTTCAATCGCGGCTTCTACAAGAGAGCTAGAGACGACCACCTCGACCTTGACCTTGGGCAAAAAGTCAACAACATACTCAGCACCACGATAAAGTTCAGTATGGCCTTTTTGACGGCCAAAGCCTTTAACCTCAGTGACAGTCAGACCAGTAACGCCAACTTCGGCTAGGGCCTCGCGCACTTCGTCAAGCTTGAATGGTTTGATGATTGATGTAATGAGTTTCATATATTTTTCCCCTAATGCCTTAATCATACCTAGAACTCGTTGCATGCGCCCAAAAATGGGGCATAAAAGCAATCCGAAGTGCTCTAGGCTCTAAATTGAGAGGTAATAGGGTAGCGCCAGTCTCGCCCAAAGGCTCGAGTGGTAATGCGTACTCCAGGGGGTGCTTGGCGACGCTTGTATTCATTTAGCTTGATAAGGCGGGTGACTTTCTCCACGCTCTCAGGATCAAATCCCGCGGCAATCATTTGCTCGATGG
>CAIYZI010000121.1 GCA_903930665.1 uncultured beta proteobacterium | reverse complement strand
GATCCTGAAAAAGGCGTAATGTATTCATAGATCAAATAGAAAATAATGCCCAATGAGCTAGAGAGTAAAAAAATCATCGTTTTATGATGCTTTCTATTTGGCATTGAGTAGAGGCACTGGTAAAAGAGATACAGAAATGCACTAAGAGTCAAAGCCAAAATCATGGGGGAGTCTAACGATGATTTTGAACTCAAAACACGATTTAGACGAAGCATGCGGTAATCAGAAATTGCCCTTAATTCTTCTTGTTGGGCTACCAATTCGCCATTATTATTTGGAACGTAGTTCAGTAAAAGTTTATGAAATTGATTAAAAATTTCATATGTAGGCATATCATATTTATCCTCAGCCATGAGGGGCCAATCTTTTGTGATGACTCCATCCACATAAAGTTGTAAAAGCTCTTTTCCGTGATTCCTAATTTCAGGAGGATAGGCATCCAAAGTCCTATAAATACTATTTAGAGAAAAAGCTTCTTTGGATACCGACGATTTAACATCGTTGTAACTTTGCCAAGTAGAGATAGTGATAAATGCCAGGGTCAGGCCGAAAACAATGCCTATGGCATCTGAAAAGGATGAGGCAAAGTCCGTATGGTCTTTGAAAAGAAAAGATGCAAAATATTTTTGCAGTAAAAATAACGTCCCCAGACTTGTTAGAACAAAAATCGCTACGATGATTACTAGGTTGATCAGCATGGTTGATGTTGTCACGTGGCTAAATGATGAAAATTTTGCTCCAACTGTTTGGTTGGGACAAATCCCTCAATCTGAATAGGTGCCACAGCGTTAGACACGTTGTACTGGCGTATTTGAGATTGGGTTAAAAACTTAATGCGCATGTTCTCATCTTAGTGGATTTAAGGCTGGGGACATTAAAAAGCCCCGCAGAGCGAGGCTTAGTAATCCTTAATGGGTCGGGCGAGATTCGAATTCAGGACCAACGGATTAAAAGACAGGTGTAGATGCCGACAGGCTCAATTTATCACGGAAATATGCAGCACAACTACGGTCACCGACCTTGAATTATCCCAATAAGAAACATCACAATAGCTATCACTAGCAGAATGTGAATAAAGCCACCAAGGGTATACGAGGAAACAAAGCCAAGTAACCAAAGCACCAGGAGAATAATTGCAATAGTACGAAGCATGATCCCTCCATTTTTATTTATAAAAAGGGTTCATGCTGCCCTTGACTCGCATATCATTTTTAACTGATGTCACACCACTGATGGTCTTTGCAACATCAACTGCATGATTCGTTTGCTCAATACTCCCCACAAATCCACTCAGTTGAACCTCTCCCTTGAAGGTCACCACATTGATATCAGCCGATTTCAGCGAAGGGTCATTAAAAATAGCTGCTTTGACTTTAGTGGTTATTGCACTGTCATCAATATATTGACCAGCACTTTCCTTCGTGGATGAGCCTGCGCATGCTGTTGTAATTAGGGCGACAGACATTGCTAGTAAGACAAGTGTGTTTTTTATGGATTGCATTTGAAGCCTCATTTCTAAAAAGAGTGCTTTGCTCAGAAGGGGGTAACCCAAAAGACCTGAGGAGGTCTCTGTTCATGGTACGCCTTTTACTTCGATGAAAGGGTATTACTTTGAGGGTGACATTCAAGGTTAACTAGTGCTGGGAAGACAGTACGTACCAAATCTTAAGATGATGACAGGACCAGCTAATGATTGATCCTAGCTCAGGCAAACTCAGTGTTCCAGAAATGAAAAAGCCCCGCAGAGCGAGGCTTAGTAATCCTTGATGGGTTGGGCGAGATTCGAACTCATAACAAGCTATTGACTCAAATGGAGTCGGAAAGAGGTGGATATCAACACCATCTCTGGCGGATTTCATTGCCAATCAGTTTTGTCGATTCTGATAATGCTATTGGATGGTTTATTGGAAAGACAGTTTAAATGTTGCCCAAGAGGGTCTCTGTTAACGCTCGGCAATAGTAATAGTTGTTCAAAGAGTCCATTCCAATATTAAATAAGAACAGTGGTGGGGTATTTAATAATGTGTATTTCTACAACATGGTGAACCATTTTCATTTATCCATGATGCATGTGCGTTATATTTTGGGGATAATTGCTGTTACGCTCATTGAAAGAGTCTAGTTTGGTGAATTCCATAAATAAATTTAAGACTCTCCCCTTATCCTTATTAGGATTACTGCTCTTTTTCATTAGCTTTAATCAAGCAGAGGCATTGCCGCTATTTTCTCGGCAGACTGGACAAAATTGCGTCGCTTGCCATGCAGGTGGGCAATACCCAGAGCTAACGCCATATGGTCGCTACTTCAAATTAATGGCCTATACGCTCGGGGAGCGAACCGATCTTCCAATTTCCGTGCAGTTTGTTGGTGGTGCCGCTACTAGCACTAATGGGAATAATGGTACTGGGCAAGTGCATCAAAGTGGTAAGTTAGAGCCAAACTATCTTTTCTTGGATGTGGGCGGCAAGATTACAGATAACTTTGGCGCTTTCAGCCAATGGTATTACGCGATTGACGAGCAGGTGAGTGGTAAGGGAAGTATTCCCAACCAAAATCAGTTTGCGGCAGATATCCAAGATTGGCGTTATGCAGATCACTTTGTTGGCAATAGCGCAGATACGGTAAAAGACTTTATTTGGGGCGCATCCTTAAATAACTATGCTGGCGCTACCGATGTATGGAACTCATCTCCCATGTGGATGTATCCCTATATGGGCTCCACCAGAAATTACTCAACCTATGGACTGCCTTACAACACAAGATTGTCTGCATATTCCGTGCACAACCCTGGGTATGGTGTCTATGGTTACGTGAATCAAAATTTTTATGGTGAAGTAAATTTATACCAATCGGGCGGATCAGGACCCCTTTCTTGGATGACTTATCCAGCCTCTAATAGCAATCCCAATAGTGCACCAGTTTACTTGCAGGGACTAAATCCCTATTTCCGGTTTGCTTACCAAAGCGACGAACATGACGGCCATAATTGGATGCTTGGTTTCTTGGGTGCAAATATCAATCAATACTCTAGCTGTAATACGGTGGCAGATAGTAGTTCTTATAAAGGAACCGCGCCGACTTGTGGTGGGCCAGTAAATTCGCCTGCCTTGAGTGCTGGGACCGTGAAGTATCAAGATAGGGCGATAGATGGGCAGTATCAATATTTGGTTGATCCCCATACGGTAACCGCACAAGCTCGCTATACCAAAGAAAATATCTCCGATCCAACGGGTATTTTGTACAGCAATCCGAATAACAAGACCAATTCTTTCATGTCTAAGGTCAGCTATGTTTATAACGCTACCTATGGAGCCGCAGTAGCGTTTCAGAATATTACCGGCACAGGTGATGGGCACTACGGTGTCAACGCATTAACGGGCGCCAATTTAAACCCAAATTCCACAGCTTGGATTCCATCTATTTGGTATCAGCCACTACAAAATCTACGTATTACATATCAGTACACCGCCTTTACTAAATACAACGGCGGCACTATTAATTACAACGGTTTGGGTACCAATGCCAGTGCAAATAACGCGAGCTGGCTCTATTTATGGTTGGCAATGTGATGAAATTATTCCCGAATATAATTTTCTCAAGAGTACTCCCTGCTGTGATTGTGCTTTCTATGGGTATTTTGGCTGGTTGTACTTATTTCAACAATATTCCACCAGTAACTACTCTAGAAAATCCTGCAAGAAGTAGAACGCTAGGAGATTATGAAGTTGCAGGCAATGTTCTTGCTGTACAAGTCTGCGCCTCCTGTCATGGTGTGAATGGCCAATCCAATTCACCCATGATTCCCAATCTGGCTGGACAGCAAAAAGACTACTTGGTAAATCAATTGCAGGATTATCGAGACCGCAGTAGAAGTAATGAGTATGGCGTGCAGTATATGTGGGGCATGGCAGCTTCATTAACCAATAGGCAGATACAAGAGCTGGCAGAATATTTTTCTAAACAAGCACCTGTTAAACGAAGTAAAAATAATGGTAGCGATCCTAAATTAGTGCGCGGCAAAGAAATTTTTGAAAAAGGCATCCCAGAGCTGGGTGTTGTTCAGTGCAACTCTTGCCATGGTCCTAGTGGAGAGGGGATGGCAACGTTCCCAAGGGTAGCTGGCCAACAAACTTATTACTTAACCCAGCAACTTAATCTATGGCAGCATCCTGACCAGAAACGTTTTATGGAGGTGGGGGGCAAGACTTGGGCACCCAGAACCATCACGTTTGCACGTCCACGTGGTGTATTAATGCAAGGCATTGTTAAGAATCTATCTGATGAAGATGCCAAGGCTGTAGCAATGTACTTGAGCACTCTTCAATAACCCACTGTCCTCTATCCATATTTACTTGGTTGAGGTAAATTTCGCAAGAAAAAGCCACCCGAAGGTGGCTTTTGTATTGCTGGTGGGTCGGGCGAGATTCGAACTCGCGACCAACGGATTAAAAGACTTGAAATTGTGTTTTTACAGTAGTCGAGACATTGGTTTAAACCT
>CAIYZI010000120.1 GCA_903930665.1 uncultured beta proteobacterium | reverse complement strand
TGCTAAATCGTTTACTTGAATTTCTGGGATAGATTGAGTTCGGTTCATTTTTGACCCCTAAATGAGTTTTTAAATGCCGCCGAAGCCGTCCAGCACTTCCTTAAATTTGCCTCTTTGTAATTAAACCCAGCGGATTCAGCCTCATAGTTAATGCTGTTTTCATACTCATCGGCTGTATGAGCAATCACTTCAAGAGCCGAAAATATATCGCCTATATGTTGGTGTCCCTCTGGCGTCTCTAAACTTCTTCGGGCCAGTTTTGCTATTGCAGAGATTTTGGAAAAACCATCTTGCGCTAAGCAATCTAAAAAAGCGATTGTTTCGCCTAATGTGGCAATAGTTTTGGCTGTGGTTTGCTCTGGTTGAGCGTTGATAGCTTTACGCATTGGGATTACTCCTTATCGAGATTAAAAATCTCACCAATTCGTTATTAAGCGAATAGGTGGACGTGGATGTTAATAACCTAAGATAAGTTAGGCGGGCAGTGTTGCCAGTAGCCCCATCCACGTCCATAGAAGTAATGGGCGTAAAAATACCGCATGAATTTCGGTTGCGGTTACCGCTTATCTCTCGTGTTATTAAGCACTTGGCAAAAGGATAGCATGGATTAAACATGGCAGCCCCCAATTCTTGCTATCTCAGCCACCCATGAAGCAGGTATCAGGCCAGCATTGAATAATTGATTCAAAGATTGAGTAAGGCGGGTGCGCTTCGCTAAACTGTCATCAATCTGTTTTTTGTTTCGCATTAAGCCCAGTTTGCCGCTGGGCTTCTTTGTTTTTGGGGTCATGGTTTCTGACCCCCTGCTGAGTAGTTGGCTGGGTCAAGTAGCCACTCATGGATTTCTGAATTTTTCCAGAATGTCGCGCGTGATCCAAGTTTCTGCGGCTGTGGTGCTCTGCCCTGCTTAACTAGGGTGAGCCATGTTCCCAGACTGATTGGCATGAATCTTTTAAACCCTGACCACCTAGAGCTTCCAGTGATCGGCAATACTTCGGGAATGGGTGCTTCTACTACTGACTTTTTAACCATGATTAACCTCGTAAGGTGTTGAACATGGTTAATGATTATTTACATATTTAAGGCTTTGTCAGGTGATTTCAATCACAGCTCGATGCGTGAGAGCACTTTCTTTTCACGGCTCGATGCGTGATTGGCATACTTTTCCCTTCTCTCTATTATTTCTTTTTTAATTCGAGAGCAGTGATTTTCAAATGTCCTTAACGTGATCTTGCCGATAATTTCTTTATCCGCATCGCACCACAGAGACTTATACATTTCATTCGGATTGTCTTTTAAAAGACGCTTAATATAAGCATCCCTCACCTTGTCTTTCTTCATAAATCCATCGGCAATCTTTAACATCCCGCCCAGCTTCTCATCCCTTAATAAACCAACAATTTGAAGTTGAGCGTTAGCAAAGGCGTATAACTTTAAAGCCTCCAGCCTGCCGCGTACTGGATGCGCAATATTTGTAAATTGAAAAATAGCCTTTCGGTAGTACGCAAAAGAAGATGGATACCTTAATATTCCCGATTTTCTACCCCCATCTACCGTCATATCATCAATGAACCCTTCTACAGTCTCTTTTGCGGTAGGGAGCAATAAATAGTATTTTCGTAGCCTAAGGACCTCATTAAGGCACTTGGTTAGGGCGTCTTTTTTT
>CAIYZI010000119.1 GCA_903930665.1 uncultured beta proteobacterium | reverse complement strand
CTAATTAGCGCTTCATTTGGGGCTAAGGATTGGAGTTTCTCATTGGCTGAATTTGCTGAAAAAGTGATCCAAAAACATAGGGCTATTCCATAGGTTTGAAATCTTATTTTGGCCAGTTTCATTGGCTTTTTGCAGTCTTCAAAATGAAGGATTTGCCGGTTGGATGAGTTAGGACGGCGTTATCTTTTTGGATGTCAGTAAGGCGCCATTCCCCCAAAGCTTGCGCATCGATTTCTAGAGTCACACTCCTTTTCCCATCATGAAAAAAAGCTTGCTGAGAGCCCCTCATTTGAGTCATTCCTAAATAGCGCCAAGCACGGAGATCTAATTCATGTAAATGGGCTTGAGGCTTGGGTAAAACCTTCTTTTGGTGTTGAATGTGATCATTAGAGTGAATACTCACTTCTATTGATTCTATTATTTCATCAAAAGAATCTTCTAATTCCTCCATTTGTTCTTGCAGAAAAGAGATTTCCTTTTTTAATTCAGCGACTTCATTTTGGGTGCTTTTTATACCAGTTGTAGAAGTATCTTTTAGAGTCTCATATCCCCAAAAGACTCCAGCCAGTATTGCCAAAGTGCAGATTCCGAGTAAACCAAAAAGCCAAAGATGGATGTTTTTTCCTTCAATCCCAAGATAGTGAAAAGGGGGCGTTTTGGTCTTTTGACTAAGTTCGGGGTTGGTGAATTTTGGGGGTGATGATTTGCGGATTCCTTGAGGGTCGGGAATGGCTGGATCATCCCCTAGATCACTGAGGACTTCATCAAATGATTGAGACGAAATACGACGGTTTGGCATCCCTTCATTCTTGAATAAAGTTAATTCCAAAGCTATGGGGCGTTATGGGCTCTGTTTGTCAGAAATGAACGCCATCACCTTCATCAAATAGGTGTATTCAAGTGCTAGGGAACTTTGGCATAGCACCCTATAATTCAAACTTATGGCTCTACCCCCAAAAGACCCGCCGTCGCTAAATCAGCGTTTGGCTCGACAGCCCGATAAACGTCCATCACAGCGTGGAGCAGAGCCCGGATCTAAAAATCGGTCAGGGAGCAATCCTTTGGTTAAAGCTGTGCTTATTATTTGCGTAGTTTTTGCTGCAGTATTCACGCTCTTGTTGGGTTATGCGTTCTTAATAGCCAAGCCTAATCTGCCAAAGATTTCGGCATTGGTTGATTACAACCCTAAGACTCCTCTGCGGATTTATACGGCTGATAAGGTCCTTATTGGCGAGTTTGGGGAGGAGCGTCGTAAAGTCATTCCTTTGAATGAGATCCCTTTAAGTATGCGAAACGCAGTCATCGCTACAGAGGATGATCGGTTTTATTCCCATGGTGGTGTGGATTATGTAGGGGTGCTCAGAGCAGGGGTAGCGAATTTACGCGGACATTTAGCTCAGGGGGCCTCCACTATTACTATGCAAGTGGCACGTAATTTCTTCCTAAGTAACGAAAAAACCTTTAGCCGCAAAATTTATGAAATCTTGCTTGCCTGGGAAATTGAGTCTGAGCTCAGTAAAGACAAGATTCTCGAGATTTACATGAATCAGATCTTTTTGGGACAAAGAGCATTTGGATTTGCTAGTGCTGCTCAAATTTATTTTGGTATTGATTTAAAAGACATCACGATTGCCGAGTCAGCCATGTTGGCAGGTTTGCCCAAAGCTCCGTCAGCTTACAACCCTGTAACCAATTTCCGCCGCGCCAAAATTCGCCAAGAGTACATTCTGCAACGCATGCGCGATTTGGGGTATATCACCCCTGAGGAATATCAAACGGCTATGACCGAAGAATTGCATATTCGCGGTTTGGGGAATGAGTTCAATACTCATGCGGATTTTGCGGCCGAGATGGTACGTCAAATTCTCTTTACCCAATATGGGGAGGCAATTTACTCCCAGGGCCTAGACGTATACACAACCATCTTGAAGGCCGATCAGGATGCTGCATATAAAGCTGTTCGCCGCGGTATTTTTGAATATGACCTTCGTCATGCTTATCGTGGTCCTGAAGGTTTCATTGATTTACCTGAGGATTCTGTAAAACGCCAGCGCGCGATTGACGAGGCATTGCTTGCCTATCCACAGTTAGATGATTTGCAGTCAGGGGTAGTGCTTGATGCTAAACCCAAAGAAATGCAGGTAATGATTGCTACTGGGGATGTTATTACCCTCAAAGGCGATGCCTTGAAATTAGCCACCGCATCGTTGACTGATAGTTCACAGCCTAAGAAACGCCTGCGTCCTGGTGCGGTAGTGAGATTGCTACAGACTGAGCCTGGTATTTGGAGGTTAGCTCAGTTACCACAAGTAGAAGCAGCTTTTGTGTCGCTCAATGCGGAAGATGGGGCCATCCTCTCGCTGGTTGGAGGCTTTGATTTCCGTCGCAATCAGTTCAACCATGTTACTCAGGCATTGCGTCAACCAGGATCTTCTTTTAAGCCCTTTATTTATTCTGCGGCTTTGGAAAAAGGCTTTTCACCAAGCACGCTTGTGAACGATGCGCCACTTTCCGTTGGCAGCATGGAGACGGGCAGTCAGGCTTGGGAACCAAAAAACTACGATGGAAAGTATGACGGCATGATGCGCTTGCGCAATGCGCTGGCTAAATCTAAGAATCTGGTTTCAGTTCGGGTAATACGGGCAATTGGTCCTTCATATGCTCAGGACTACATTCAGCGTTTTGGATTTGATCCTGAAAAACATCCGCCCTACTTAACAATGGCTTTGGGTGCTGGCTCTGTTACTCCGTTGCAAATGGCTACAGCTTATAGCGTCT
>CAIYZI010000118.1 GCA_903930665.1 uncultured beta proteobacterium | reverse complement strand
GGCGTGCTTTGAAATCGTTGATTCAAGAATCGCAGATTGGAAAATAAAGATTCAGGACACAGTTGCCGACAATGCCTCTTGCGGCGTATTTGTCTTGGGAGATAGGCTTGTTCCAATTGAAAACTTGGATTTAGCTTTATGTGGCATGGTGGTTGAAAAAAATGGGGAAATTATCGGGACAGGCGCTGGCGCTGCTGCTCTTGGATCCCCTGTAAATGCGGTTTGTTGGTTAGCAAATACTTTAGGCCAATTGGGCATTCCATTAAAAGCTGGTGAGGTCATTTTATCTGGCTCACTCGCCCCCCTCTTTCCTGTAGCTGCAGGCGACAGCTTACGCGTCTCCATTGGTGGTATTGGCGGATGCTCCGTCCGATTTGTTTAACAGTAAAAAGGTCATTTTATGAAAAAAATTAAGTGTGCAATTATTGGTCCTGGAAATATTGGTACCGATCTACTCTATAAGATTAAACGCAGCCCAGTATTAGAGGCAGTTTGGATGATTGGAGTTGATCCTGCATCTGAAGGTTTGGAGCGTGCTCGTCAGCAAGGCCTTAAAACTACTGCAGATGGGGTTGATGGCTTCCTTGAGCATGCAATTGCCGATGGCGTGCAAATTGCATTTGATGCCACTTCCGCTTATGTGCATGCAGAAAATAGTCGCAAACTAAATTCTTTGGGAATTATGGTGATCGATCTAACTCCGGCAGCAATCGGCCCTTATTGCGTACCACCCGTTAACCTTGCTGAGCACGTTGGCCATCGAGAAATGAACGTCAATATGGTTACTTGTGGTGGCCAAGCTACGGTTCCAATGGTTGCTGCGATTTCACGTGTTCAAGCGGTGAGGTATGGGGAAATTATTGCTACGGTGAGCTCTAAATCTGTTGGGCCTGGCACTCGTAAAAATATTGATGAATTTACGCGCACAACTGCAGGCGCTGTTGAAAAGGTTGGAGGCGCGAAAAAAGGTAAAGCGATCGTAATTATTAATCCCGCAGAGCCTCCGTTGATCATGCGCGATACCGTGCATTGTTTAACTGAAGAAGCACCGAATGTTCAAGCAATCACTGATTCTGTTCACCAGATGGTTGCTGAAGTTCAAAAGTATGTTCCAGGCTATCGCTTAACAAATGGCCCTATTTTTGATGGCAATCGCGTCTCTGTTTATTTGGAAGTTCAAGGTCTGGGAGATTACCTGCCAAAGTATGCGGGAAACCTCGACATCATGACCGCAGCGGCAGCACGTACGGCAGAAATGTTTGCTGAAGAGATTATTGGCGGCAAGTTGACTCTTGCTCCTGTAGTGGTTTAAGGAGAATTAATATGAATTTAAGCGGAAAAAAAATTACAGTACATGATATGACATTGCGGGATGGCATGCATCCTAAGCGTCATCAAATGACCTTAGACCAGATGATAAATATCGCTACTGGTTTAGATGAGGCGGGTATCCCACTTATTGAGGTTACTCATGGTGATGGTTTGGGCGGTTCATCAGTGAACTATGGTTTTCCTGCTCATAGTGATGAGGAATATCTACGTGCGGTAATCCCAAAATTAAAAAAAGCCAAAGTCTCGGCATTGCTCATTCCAGGTATTGGTACTGTTGACCATTTGATGATGGCTAAAGATTTAGGCGTGAGCACCATTCGTGTGGCTACTCACTGTACTGAAGCGGATGTATCTGAGCAGCATATTAGTATTGCAAGAAAACATGATATGGATACCGTTGGATTTCTGATGATGATTCATGGGTCACCTCCTGAAGATTTGGTGGTTCAAGCGAAGCTCATGGAAAGTTATGGCGCTAACTGCATCTATGTTGCCGATTCAGCGGGTTATATGCTGCCTAATGATGTTAAAGCGAGTGTTGGTGCTGTACGTCAAGCGCTTGATCCAAAAACAGAACTTGGTTTTCATTCGCACCATAACTTGGGAATGAGCATTCCCAATTCTTTGGCGGCAATTGAAGTTGGCGCAAATCGAATTGATGCTGCGGCTGCTGGTTTAGGCGCTGGTGCTGGTAATACCCCAATGGAAGTGTTTATTGCTGTTTGCGAACGCATGGGTATTATTACTGGGGTTAATGCTTTCAAAATTAGTGACGTAGCCGAAGACCGCGTTGTTCCAATTATGGATCACATAATTCGTATTGACCGTGATTCCTTAATACTTGGTTATGCTGGTGTGTATTCATCCTTCCTCCTTTTTGCAAAGCGTGCTGAGAAGAAATATGGCGTTCCAGCTCGTGATATCTTGCTTGAATTAGCTCGTTTAAAAATGGTTGGCGGTCAAGAAGACATGATTGAAGATACTGCAATTAACCTTGCCAGAGCAAAAGGACTAGCGGTATGAAATTAACCCCGGAAATTATTGCAAAACTGGCAGAGCATCTCGAAGACGCTGAATTAAAGGCTTACGATGTTGTTAAGATCACTGATGCGCATCCCGAAATGGATTGGGATGATGCTTACGCGATCCAAGCAGAAATTTTGCGCCGTAAATTAGCGCGTGGCGATCGATTGGTTGGCTTGAAGTGCGGCTTGACCTCACGCGCCAAAATGAAACAAATGGGTGTTGATATTGCTTGCTTCGGATTTTTAGTTGATGCATTTAGTGTCATGGATGGCGCTGATATCAAGCTGGACGAATTGATTCATCCTAAAGTCGAGCCTGAAATTGTCTTTGTTTTGAAAAAGCCACTGAAAGGGCCCGGTTGCCATGTTGGGTCAGTTCTGGCGGCGACTGACTTTGTGATGGCGGGAATTGAGGTCATTGATTCGCGTTATCGTGACTTCAAGTTTGATTTAAAAAGCGTTGTTGCTGATAATTGCTCTTCCTCGAGATTTATCTTGGGAAATCAAGCTGTACCTGTGAATGATGTTGATCTCAGAACCTTAGGTGTGGTTATGGAGATCAATGGACAGGCAGTTTCCATTGGTGCTGGAGCAGCAGTCTTGGGTCACCCCGCGGCGGCAATAGCCATGCTAGCCAATCATTTGGGTGCTTATGGTGAAGAGATTCCGGCTGGAACTATGATTCTTTCTGGAGGTGTCACGGAAGCAGTTGCAGTCAGGTCGAGAGATTTTGTTAATTTACGCATTCAAGCCTTGGGTAGCGTAGGTGCCCGATTTATTTAAATCTACTGTGAGGTAATAAAGATGCCATTTGCACAAATATTTTTAGTTTCTGGTCGTTCAGACGAGCAAAAGAAAGCGGTAATTGAAAAGGTCACCGACGCTCTAATCGAGGCTGTTGGCGCTCCTCGAGAAAATGTACGCGTTTGGATTCAAGAAGTGCCAAATACGCAGTGGGGCATTGCCGGCAAAACAGCTAAAGAACTGGGTCGGTAGTAGGGAAAACAGCATTTGGCTTAATCATTTTTTGCCAGTAATATGACCGATAAATGCCTCGGGTCACACAAATTAAATTTGGGTAATCGTTCATTTTCCTTATGAGGGGTGGCGGTATGCACTAAATAGAAAATTTACCCATGAACAAAGATTTCAGCCCTCAAGAACCTATCAATACTACCCCCGTTAAAGGGGTGGTATTGAATGCTAATGAACCTGTTGAAATAAGGCGTCAAAAATACTCCCGCATTATTTTGGACGCGATGTATCAATTTTTGGGCTTGCTTGATATCAATGGCTCAATTTTAGAAATTAATTCAGCGGCTTTGGAAGGGGCTGGAGTTCTCCTTGAGGATCTGGTCGGAAAACCTTTTTGGGAAGCTCATTGGTGGGCAGTTTCCGAAGATGCTCGTGACCAAGTTAAAGCAATGGTAGAGCAGGCCAGAAATAGCGAATTTGTTCGCCGCGACATGACTATATTTGGTGATTTACATGGTCAGAAAACTATTGTTGTAGACTTTTCTTTAACCCCCATTCGAGATGATGAGGGGTGCGTAGCTTATTTACTCCCTGAGGGGAGAAATATTAGCGAAAAAGTTGCTATGCAGTCTGAGCTATTCCAGAAAAATGAAGAGCTTAATATTGCTTTAAATAAACTTCAAGAAATTGATGGATATAAGACTAAATTCTTCGCAAATGTCAGTCATGAGTTGCGAACACCTTTGGCGCTTATATTGGGTCCAGCGGCTCAGCTCTTGAAAGATTCCGACCAATTAAATGAGCAACATCGAAAAAAGTTGGAATCAATTCATCGAAATTCATTATCGCTACATCAGCAGGTTAATGATTTGTTAGATTTGGCGAGAATTGACGCCGCTCAAATGCCCTTGATTTATGTGTGTACCAGTCTAAAAACCCTTGTGACAGAGGTTTTATCGGGCTTTTCTTCCGCCGCAGAAGATAGTTCAATAAGCATCCAATCGATTATTAGAAAGGATATTTACGCAGATATTGATCAATCTAAATTTACACGCATATTAGTTAATCTCATCTCTAATGCGCTGAAATTTTCACCAAAAGGCGGATGTATTAGTTGCTCTGTGGAGCTTAGATCGAACTCCCACTTTTCATTATGTGTTCAGGATAATGGCCCAGGTATAGCGCTTGAATTAAAAGAAGATATTTTCAATAGATTTATTCAGGCGCCCAGAGAATTTTCACGAAATGGTAGCGGTCTCGGATTAAATATTGTCAAAGAGTTTGTAGAGCTTCATCGGGGCACGGTGTCGATACTTGATGCAGATGGCGGAGGGGCAATTTTTCAAGTGGAAATTCCCCTACGTGCACCCGATGGAGCTTTTTTTCGTGAGAGCGGGAGTGTTGTCTTTCCAGACGGTCCGGCGGGTATTTCTTGGAAATCATTTGAACCATCCAATATCGCAGAAGAGACTGCTAAAGAGGGAGGCGCTCACATTCTAGTAGTTGAAGATAATCCCGAGCTCAGAAATTTTTTATATGAGATTTTAATTGATGACTTCAATGTTTCTTTAGCCGCGACTGGAAAAGAGGCTCTCGTCCAAATCGATCGGGCTATACCTGACCTCATCATTACTGATTTAATGATGCCAGAGATGGATGGCGAGAAATTAGCTTTCAGTATCCGTGAAAATACTCTTCTTAACAGTATTCCTATACTGATTCTGACGGCAAGGGGTGATGACTCCATTAGAGAGCATCTACTTCAAAACTATGTCCAAGATTACTTAACCAAGCCTTTTTCTCCACAGGAATTAAAGGCTCGGGTTCGTAATTTAATAACAGTTAAGCGGACTGTTGATATTCTGCAAAAGGAATTGGCAACCCAAGGATCTGATGTTTGTGAGCTAACCCAAAATTTGGTTGAAAGTCGAAAATCATTACAAGAAAGCCTTCTCGCTTTACAGATTTCAGAGCGTCGTTGGCATGGTTTATACATGAATACCGCTGTTGGAATCGCCTTGGCGGGTAGGGATGGGCGAATTTTGCATGCCAATCCAG
>CAIYZI010000117.1 GCA_903930665.1 uncultured beta proteobacterium | reverse complement strand
GCTTAACATATAACGATTAAACCATAGGCATAAAATCCCTTCCATCATGGATGATCGTTCACGCGCTTTACTGAAAACTCTCATCGAGCGTTATATCGAAGAGGGTCAACCTATTGGCTCACGTACCCTTTCGCAGTTCTCGGGTTTAGATCTTTCTGCCGCTACTATTCGTAATGTAATGGCAGATTTGGAGGATATGGGCTTGGTTACTAGCCCCCATACTTCAGCTGGTCGAATTCCTACTCCTAGGGGTTACCGTTTATTTGTAGATACTATGGTCACGGTTCGGCCGATGGAGGAGATGGCTGCCAGAGAGGTTGAAAAAGGGCTTTTGCCTGATTCTCCTCAAAAAGTCTTGGCCAGTGCCGCACAGATTTTGTCTAACTTGACGCATTTTGCTGGTGTTGTGATGACACCTAAGCGAGCACAAGTTTTTAAGCATATTGAATTCTTGCGTCTTGGCGAAGGCAAGATATTGTTGATCATGGTTACGCCCGAGGGCGATGTGCAAAACAGGATTTTGCCAACTACTCAGGATTACTCGCCAAGTCAGCTTGTTGAGGCGGGGAATTACATTAATGCTCAATTTGCTGGCAAGAGTTTTGCGGAGGTGCGCTTGCATCTCAAATCTGATCTTGACAGTTTACGAACAGATATCTCAGGTCTGATGACCTTGGCTTTGCAAAGTGGCGTAACCGATTACGGCATGGGTCAGGGCGAAGTAGTTTTATCTGGAGAGCGTCGATTGCTGAACGTGGGTGATCTCAGTGCCAATTTAGATAAGTTGCGCAAGATGTTTGACATGCTTGAACAAAAGTCAGTGCTAATGCAGTTGTTAGATGTTTCAAGTCATGCAGATGGCGTTCAAATTTTCATTGGTGGAGAGAGCGATCTTTTGCCTTATGAAGATTTGACAGTGATTAGTGCGCCATATAGTGTTGATGGCCAGATTGTTGGAACCCTTGGAGTGATTGGCCCAACTAGGATGGCATACGATCGGGTCATTCCAATTGTGGACATTACCTCCAAATTACTCTCTGGCGCCTTAAGTTTTTAGGTTTAGACGCCAACCATTTTTATTTTATAGAAGACGGATTAGTTTTGAATCAAAACCCACATCTACGTAGCGCAAAGACAGCAGTGTTGTTACTCAATTTGGGTACGCCATCCGAGCCAAGCGCAAAAGCAGTGCGTACCTATTTAAAAGAATTTCTCTCCGATCCGCGCGTAGTAGAGATTCCACGTGCAGTTTGGTGGTGCATTTTGAATGGCATTATTTTGCCAATTCGAAGTGGAGCTTCCGCGAAAAAATACGCCTCTATTTGGCTGCCAAAACTGGGCTCGCCTTTGTTGCACTACTCTCGACTTCAGGCTAAAGCATTAAGTAAAAAGTTTTCTGAAAGTGGACAGACGGTATTGGTAGATTTGGCAATGCGGTATGGCGAACCCTCAACCGAAGAGATCATGCTTGTATTAAAAGAGCAGGGGATGGAACGCTTGCTGTTGTTCCCTTTGTATCCCCAATATTCAGCCACGACTACAGCTTCTAGTTTTGATGAGGTATTTAGGGTACTCAAGGGCTGGCG
>CAIYZI010000116.1 GCA_903930665.1 uncultured beta proteobacterium | reverse complement strand
GGGCACAGTAGAGATTACTACTTTAAGTGAAGGATAGACTATATCACATGAAGGAATCAAAATTTCACTTATTGGTATCATTGGTAAGCATATATCTCAGTAATAAATTAAAGAGAGTAATAACTAAGGAGGCTGGACAGCGAGTAGCAATTAGCATTTCTTTCTAAATCATTCAAGAGGCTTAGAGTTTCCTGGAGATTTTCAAAACACTATAAAAAGAGAATTTACTTTTAACAAGCTAGATTTCTTAAATGATACTTACTCAGGTATTGGCATTAAGCTAAGATACTTCTTGAAAGTTGAAATGACATACCATGGAACCATAATGAATTCTCAATTGGTGTTTGAAAAGCCAGTGATAGTAAGAAACTAAGCACCTAGAGTAACTCAATAAGATAACTAAGAAATAAAAGCATACTCACTTGTTCCCAAAATTAGAAATTAATTGCTTCCATTTCATCATCCCGAATTACCTCTAACTTTAGAAGTAAATCTCTACAAACAGAAAATGCATCTTGAATCTGAGTTCCTCGAAGGATATATACAGTTTAAAGATGTTGATCAAAGATCTACAGAAAGGATTCTCGGTGTGTACATTGATCTGATTCAATAAGAAATTTAAGTTCAAGGTTCCTCAAATGCTCCTTAATATATCTAACTTTCACTTAAAAATAATGCAAACAACAATTAAAATTAACAATTCTAAATAAGAACACTAAAGAGACATGAAGTAGTTGATGGCTGTCCATTTAAAGATGATTGTATACCTTTTAGTATTCCTCTTCGAGGTATAACATCAATCACACCAACCCTTAAGAATGTCATTAATAAATTCTCAGTGAGATACTTCATAAAATTGGCCATAGTAGAAAGTGAGGAGGAAGACAGAAATAAAAGCATAGAAGTTGAATCTAATCATTATGAGATATTTTTATTAAAATGACTTTTAATTCATTAATTATAATTGGCAATTATTTAGCTCAAAGGGGTTTTGGGGTTTTGGGGTTTTGGGGTTTTAGGGCCGCCAAGCCTTAGAAAAAGGGTGGTCGATGAAATTGAAAAGATGAGAAGAGCTTATTGCGGTTGAGCTTCCCTTCTTATTAGGGTTGGTTGATCTATTTGGTGCAAGTTGCCTTTAAGTGCGCTGCTTTGCTCATTGTATTGACCACCATAATTTCGCGTTGCAAAATGAAATGCAAGAGAAAACAATGCGGGTGGGAATATGAGCGAAATGGCTACATTGGAAGAGTACCGTAATCAGTTTAATGTTCCGGACTGGCGTAAATTCGAGCATTATAAATACGTAGAGGATTTAAACCCCACCCAAAGAAGATGGGAGTTTTTGAGGCGTCTACCTGAATACAGGCTTGCATATGAAAACCGCGCATGGCACCTTGATTTTGAATTTGGTTTGCGGGAGATGATTCATCCCGCCGAAAAAGCGGGTGATTCTCCGATAGAAATTAAATTTCTTGATAAAGACTTGGCTGGTGCGTTATTCGACCCCGAACCATATAAAGAGCGACATCATTCAAGTCTGCTGAGTCCGGAACTTGTGGAGCTTGCTAAAGCAAGTGGGAGTTATGCATGGTTCGCTGAAAATGAGATGGATGAGGCCATTAAAAATGATGCGATGCCAAGTTATGCCGAGCTTGTAGGGGAGGCTGTTCTCGACTTGATGGAACGCGGATATTTTTTAGCTATCTTTGATCCAACTATTGACCTAACAACACAGGCGAATCTTGCGGCGCAATCTTTGGGGGCCATTGGTAAGAGACGAAAAAATAATCGTAGCGAGTCATTTTTGGTCGCTATTGAGCGTCTTCGGGCTATGGATGCATTTAATGAGGTAGAGCACCGCGAAAATAAAGAGTGGAAATTCGGCGAAAAAATTAATGTTGCGCGAGAAATTTTCAAAGAATCCAAGGAGGCAGATACCATCTATGGAAATACCCTTGATGACGCCTATGACCAAGGAAGAGGCTGGGCTTTTCGTATTGCGCTCATCGAGCCCAGAGTAGAGACTGACAACGGGCAATAAATATTTTCGACCATTACAGAAAAGTCACATACCACCTGCTGAATTAATCAATCGGGGAAATAACTTCCCAAGATAATTCCATTATGTAAAAGCTGCAAAACGCCCACCATGGTGCATGAGCAGCAATAATCAAACTCCCATTAATCACAGGCTAGCCATAGGCGAGCTCAAGAAATTGTCAATATTTTTTGACGGTTTTTTTGCGCCTATTCAAATCATGCTGCGCGTGACAGATCGGTTGGGTAATTGCTTCTCATCACTCTTGAGGGGCTACAACAAGTGAATCCAGCCATTCAAGAGTTGCTACGCCTCCTTGCTGCCTCTGTAATAGGGCAACTTATCGCTGAGCAGTCAGAAGGCAAATCTAAAACCGAACCCGCAGAGAACCCAAACCATTGTCGTGCAGTTCATCTGAAGAAAGAAATAAATGAAACACTATAAATACGGCTTTGCACCAAATCCTGGATTTCTAGGAAAACCAATGACCGCAATGATCGTACCAAACCCTTTGCGGCCTGGCGTTGTAGTCATATCTTGTGAAGTTAACGAGCGCACAGGAAAAATAATATGGCCCACAACCGAGCAAATTAAGCAGGCGTTATTAGTAAAGCATCTTGTGGAAAGTAGGGGTGTGAAATGACTAAGCTAATTCTTAAGTCTGCTGCGCCTAAATTTTCTCAGGCAATTATTGATGATCTTGCAAAAAGCGATCTTACGGAGCAGGATGCGCTTGCGCTTGGATGGTACGAAGATAAGAGGGGAAACCTTGCGATATCTTTTGGCAATGGGTCTTCTTTGGTGCGAAAGCGCTTCACCGTCCCTAGGCTTCATATCCGAAACGGCAAACAAACATTTCAGCGTTATTCGCAACCAAGAGGCACGGCACCTGAGCTTTACCTACCCGCAATAGGAGACTTTGATTGGAATGATGTAAAGGCTGATGCATCAATTCGGCTTTATATAACCGAAGGAGAAAAGAAAAGTGCAATCGCCTGTAAACGTGGTCTTCCATGCGCAGGGTTAACTGGGGTGGATTGTTGGTCTCGCAAGGGTGGGATTCCATTGCCACAGTGGGATGAGTTCGATCTTGTTGGGCGCGAGGTCGTCATTATTTTTGACTCAGATATTACCCATAAACCGGCTGTGAAATCTGCCGAACGTCGCTTGGCACATATGCTTAGTGCGCGTAAAGCCAAGGTTTTCCGCTTACGCCTGTCCGAAGATTTATTCACTGGTTTTGATAACTTTCTTAATAACGTCCGCTCGAAAGGTTCCAAATGAAACAGCTCACCATTCCTAAAAAAAATTTAGAGGTTCTTATGCCCAAATTTGCGCTTGACGACCTAATGCGTGAATTGCATGTGCGCGATCCATCCTTACGCCATATTAAGCCGTACATTGAATATCTACCAGTTGAATCCATTCAAATTATTCCGCATATCAATGAAATAATGGGTGACCTGAACGAACAATTTGCGGTAGTTTCTTTAGACGGTCAAACTGTGATCATGCAGGAAAATATTGCTCAAGATGGACAAGTTAATATTGTGTTCAGAAAGCAAGCGGACTTTAACCTATTGCTACGAAATTATCAGGTGATGGACCGCACTGGCGCTATAACTTCTGCTGCCCACGCTTGGCTCAACGACCCCGCAAGGCGACAATACAATCGTGTAGTTTTTGAACCGAGCGGTAATATCGAGCCTGGCGACTATAACTTGTATCGAGGTCATGGAGTTATTTCCAAAGAGGGCGACTGCTCACTGTTGCGTAAGCACATCCTTGAAGTCATTTGCGATGGCAATGCGTTAATCTTCAATTACCTTGAGATATGGGTGGCCGATATTTTGCAAAACCCATCAAACTTGCCGGGTATTGCCGTTGTGCTGCGTGGAGCGGAGGGTATCGGAAAGGGAATTTTTGGTAATGCTATTTTACGATTGACTGCACCCCACTCGGTCCATGTGATTCAGGCTAACCAAATTCTTGGTCGCTTTAATGGCTTACTTTTGGGAATGTTGTTTGCCTTTTTGGATGAATCCTTCTGGGCTGGTGACAAGAATTTTGAAAGTGCGCTTAAGGGTTTAATTACTGAGCGTGAATTGACTGTTGAGCATAAAGGTAAGGAGCCTATTAAGGTGTCTAACTATGCTCGGTTCCTTATGGCGTCCAATTCTGAATGGGTGGTTCCTGCTGGAAAAGGTGCTAGGCGTTTTTTAGTCTTAGATGTCAGTGATAAATACAAAGGGGATTTCCCTTATTTTAATAAACTGACAGAGCACATTGATAATGGTGGTCTTGAGGCATGGGCGCATCACTTACTACACCTCAATCTCGAGGGCTTTGAGCTTCGCAATGTTCCCAAAACAAAGGCCTTGTTTGACCAAAAGATTGCGTCTTTAAATTCGATGGAGCGTTTTATTTATGAGCTGCTACTTGAGGGTTCAAATTGCGCTGGCGTGGATGGGGTTGATTGGTCGCGCGAAGTGCCCAAGGGTGTGTTGTACCAATCGTATTTAACCAAAGCGAGTGAGATTGGTGAACGCAGACGTGGTGATCAAATAAAGCTTAGTAACACCCTAAAATCTATTCTCGGTATAGATGAAGGTCGAACTTCAGTTAAGGGAAAGCGTGAGCGTGTTTGGATATTCCCAACTTTAGATATCTGTCGAAGACAATTTGCCAAATATATGGATGCAGACATTGATTGGCCTGAGATCAGTGACTTCAAAGCGGTTGATCAGATGCCCAGCCAACTGTTAAAGAAGTATTGAGATATGTCTATTTTGTGCGCACCACATGCCTGGGAAAGACTTGTTGTTTTTCCCAGTGTGGCCAAGCTGGCCAAACTGGTCATTATTTTTAATTCGAGGAAAGGGGGTGGTGCAGAAACTGCGCTACTCCTCGCCGCCAAGTTAAACATATTGGTCAGATTGGCCAGCTTGGCCACGATACCCACTGAATTAACACATAGAGCCTCTTTAAATGACTTAGATGTTCAAAGGAGTTGTACTAAGCCAGCTCTTTAGATGGTATTGATGTGGACTCACCGCATAGCGAAATATTCTGCAATTACTTTAATACGTTTATGTACGAAGTCCACAAAACACCATACATTCAGATATCAAATATGTATTGATCCTTACAAAGCCCCATAAGACGAATATAACCCCACCATGACCCGTATCGCTACCTACGCCCGTTTCTCTACGGATAAACAAAGAGATTCCTCTATTGAAGATCAAGTGCGCAATTGCATGAACTTTGCCAACAGAAATCAATGGACTGCAATTCATCATTTTGAAGATCGTGCCATCAGTGGCGCATCTAAAGATCGTCCGGGATTTCGCAAGATGCTCCAGGCGGCTCAGAGCAAGGAGTTTGATGTTTTACTGGTGGATGACTTGTCACGGTTGAGTCGTGACGATATTGAAACCAAGCAAGTTATTCGACGCTTCAAATATCAAGGCTTAAGGATTATCGGTGTAAGTGATGGGTACGATAGTTCAGTTAAAGGGGAAAAAATTCAAGCCTCGATGCGGGGCCTGATGAATGAACTCTATCTTGATGATCTTCGTGAAAAAACTCATCGTGGCATGACGGGTCAGGCAATGGCCGGCAACAATACCGGAGGACGTTGTTATGGATATACGCATCACGCCATTGAAGACCCCCGCAAACTTGATGCGCATGGTCGGCCAGTCGTAACGGCTGTACGTCGTGAAATCAATCCAGATCAAGCCAAAAACATCACCCATATCTATGAACGATTTGCAACAGGCTGGTCGCCCAGAGCCATTGCGCAAGAATTAAATGAAATGGGCATTCCATCCCCACGCGGTGGCAAGTGGTTGCAGTCAGCTATCTATGGCGATAAAGATGATGGTACGGGGATTCTGAATAACTGCCTATATGACGGTCGTTATATTTGGAATCGGCGCGAGTGGCGTAAAAATCCTGACACAGGCAAGCGAACTTATGTGAAACGTCCTAAAGGTGATTGGATAGAGACTGAGATGCCAGAGCTGCGGATTGTTTCTGCTGAATTATGGAATAAGGTGAAGGTTCGTCAAGCTCGCTTAAGTAGTGAGCAGGGTGAAAGAGTGAAGTTGGGGCTTCGCGCTGCCAGTGCAAGTGCCTCTGGTTGTTCAACCGGCCGGGGGTTTAAATACCTATTTTCTGGAATGCTTAAGTGCTCACAATGCGGAGCCAATTTTGTAATGCACAGCACGACTTCATATGCTTGCGCCAAAAACATTAATGGTGGTCATGCAGCTTGCTCTAATTTCTATCGGTTGCCAAGGCGCAAGGTGGAAAAGCGCTTATTAGATGTGCTTAAGCAGGAACTTTTAACCCCCAAAGCGTGTGAGCAGTTTGCTGTTGAGGTGAAGAATGAATTGATGAGTCGGGCCAAAGAGTTTCAGGCTGATGTGAAGCAAGCTCAACGCGAGGTTGAGGGTTCTCAGCGCGATATTGACAATATCATGACCGCTATTAAGAAGGGTGTGATTACGGCATCGACACGGGAAGGATTGGAGACTGCCGAAGCCCAAAAAATGAAGGCCCAAGAGCGTCTAGATATTGCTCATTTAATGGATGAGCGGGCTATCGGACGCATGCTGAATATGCTGCCGAAGGCCCTAGAGCGCTACCGCACGGCAATCGATGGCATAGAGACAGTTCTGGGATCAAATCTAGAACACTCTAGGACCATTCTGAAAGAATTATTAGGGGATATTCATTTAAGCCCAGAAAAACACGGCCTGGAGGCCGTGCTTAACGTAGATTGGACTAAAAGCTTAAGTTTTAACACCTCCGAAGAGGCGGAAAAACTTAAAGTATTGATGGTTGCGGGGGCAGGATTTGAACCTACGACCTTCGGGTTATGAGCCCGACGAGCTGCCAGACTGCTCCACCCCGCGTCTGAAGTTAAGATTC
>CAIYZI010000115.1 GCA_903930665.1 uncultured beta proteobacterium | reverse complement strand
GGAAAAAATGAAGGCGGCTGGATATCTAGATATCCAGGTAGAAAATATTCCGCGAGTTCCTTTGAGTCATGACGGTTATGTAAAGGTGATTACCGGCACTTATGAAGGTGAGGGAAAATCGATTGCTGGACCTATTGGTGGAATCACAACCGCACCTCTTTTTTTGGATGTACATTTATCTGCGAATTCCCAATTCGAACATCCCATAGCGCAAGATCACAATGCCTTTATCTATATTTACGAAGGTGATCTCGAAATTGGCGAGCCTATGCAGTTAGCGCCTAAGCAAGCGGCGATTATTTTAGGTGAAGGTGATCAGATCAAAGTAAAGGCGGGTGATCAGGGCGCGCAATTTATAGTCTTGGCCGCATTGCCTCTTCATGAGCCGATCGTTCAATATGGTCCTTTTGTTATGAATACCCGTGAAGAAATTGAACAGGCAATTGAGGATTATCAGAACAACCGTTTGACCACTTCATGATACAAAACCCATCGGGTGTACCCATGATTCATTGGGATGAAAATGGCCAAAGCTACGAGGCGCAATGGCGTTCCGAAAATGGAATTCCTCCCCATAAGAAGGTGGTGGTTGGTGATGACACTCTCACGGCGGATGCGGCCTATCGCCTCGCCTGCGAGGGAACAGCAATTGTCTGGAAGGGTGATTTCCAGAATGCCAGACAACTCTTGCAGGCTTTAGCAAGGCGGGTAGATAAACCCTCCAAGAAATCTAAAAGAGTGGAAAAGGTTGAAAAGGAAAAAACCAAAAGTCCATTAGACATCTTTAATTTGCATCGCTTAGCGCAGTCGCAACGCGCGCGTATTCTGGGGATGCTACTGATTCAAATCAATGCAGATCAGAGCATTTCTTTAAGACGTGCTCCTGATGTTTCTCAGGCCTGCCTTGAGGCTTATGGAGAGCAATCTGATTCATATGTCATTTCATTGCGTGAATTACTCGGAGTGATTGGCACTCACGAGTGGCGCAAGAATGGCGTTCCTATTTTGGCAAGGGGGGATGAGGCCATTTGTATTCATCCTCATTACGGCGTCTTTTCGCCAGTTCGTGGTGAATATATTCAGTTGGTCTGCAATACGCCTTGGCCCAAAGCAATGCATGCGAACTCCATTGCATTTGATATTGGTGCTGGCACTGGCGCTTTATCTGTCGTTCTGGCGATGCAGGACGTTCAAAAAATTATTGCGACAGATATAGACGATAGGGCGATTGCTTGTGCCAAAGATAATATTGAGCGATTGGAATTGGGCTCTCAAGTTGAAATTCAAAAGACAGATTTATTTCCATCGGGTAAAGCAGCTCTAATCATTTGTAACCCCCCATGGTTACCGGCAAGACCAAGCTCCTCTTTAGAACATGCGATCTATGACCCTGAGAGTCGTATGCTAAAAGGTTTTCTGGCGGGACTAAAAGAACATCTTTTGCCCGAAGGCGAAGGTTGGTTAATTCTTTCTGATCTGGCAGAGCACTTGGGTTTGCGTACCCGTTCAGAATTACTGGAATGGATTAAGCAAGCGGGATTACGTATTGTTGGTCGAGAAGACACGAGGCCTGAACATAAAAAAGTATTTGATCAAACGGATACTTTGCATAAAGCTAGATCTGCTGAGGTCACTTCACTTTGGCGTTTGGCTGCTAGCTAGAAAAACAATACCTCTCCAAGAATCAGAGGGGTTTGCCTTTTAGATGGTGGGGGTCGGCGGGAACTAGAAGATTTCATATCTATTTGATTTATATATAAATAGTAAAATAAAAAAACATCGAGT
>CAIYZI010000114.1 GCA_903930665.1 uncultured beta proteobacterium | reverse complement strand
GTTTGAGTGCTCACCATAAAACCACTGGGTTTATCACTCATAAACTGGCCATTGGATATTTTCCAATTGGCATTCCCAATAAAATTCCAATTGCTTAGGCTCATGCCATCAATCAGATCGACAAAGCCATCGTTAGTTTGTGCCTGAGCATTACTTGTAAAGCAGATGCCAAGACTAAAGAAAATTACTGCTAAACAGCGGATGAAAGTATTCATAAGAGTCTCCTAAAAGGTATTTTTTTATTTATGCACAGTGGATTGTTGCTGATTATTGGCCCATTGGACAAGTTCACGCTTTCCCTTAAGTCTGCTTTGCAACTGTCAGAAGTCAAAATCTTAAAAAGAGGGAATACCTCTCGAAGTTGAGTTCAGAATCAAGTAGACTTGAGCCATGAAATTAACAAAACTACCCTTACTTATTGCACTTCCTGTCTTTGCGGCGATCTCTTTAACTGGCTGCGGAACCGTAGAGTCAGCAGCAAAAGACGATTGCACTTCCATTGGATGGCAAGTTGGCACTGCTGGCTATAACGATTGTTTCAAGACTCGTGTTCGTGAGCGTAATTTAGACTATTCATTACCCCCTGGCGATCAACCTTCACCTTCGCTTATCTAGGGTAAACCCTAATAAATTCTTTGTGTTGATGAGGTGGGTTTCTCATTGGGAAAACTCAAGCTTGTCAGCAAAGATTTGTAACGTCCTTTATGCTTACAAAAGTCATCAGATCACGATTAGAGTGGCATGGCCGAACCCATACCCTCGAATTGGTATGGGGATTAACAGTAATAACCAGAAATTAGAGACTAAATAATATGAATCACCCCGTATCTTTGGCAGAAATCAAGCCCGTGGCCATTGCTAGTGCTGATGATCTCAGGGAAACCATTCGTCGTAAAAGCAAACTTAAAGGTCGTCAGGCTGATGATGAGTCCCTTGCTGAGGTTCGTCAACTGATTGGACCAGCCCCCCATCGTCGTGATTTATTGATTGAGTATTTGCATAAACTCAATGATGAGTATCGGGCTCTGCATGATCGCCATTTGGTGGCTTTAGCCAAAGATATGAATATACCGATGGCTGCGGTTTATGAGGTGGCAACTTTCTATCACCATTTTGAAGTCGTTCGTGGCAATGACCCGGTGGCCGATATCACTATTCGGGTTTGCGATGGTATTGCTTGCGAATTAGCTGGGGCTCAAAATTTATTGGCTAAATTGCCTGCAATTTTGGACAATCCAAAAATAAAAGTAATTGCCGCTCCTTGTGTTGGTCGCTGTGAACAAGCCCCAGTTGCCGTAGTTCATCAGTACCCTGTTCTTTTTGCCACTGTCGATAAAGTCGATGCAGCCGTAAAAAACGGCATGACTATTCAGCCTCTTGCAAAAGGTGATGCTAGTTTTGATCCTGTAACTAGGGTTGAGAAGGGTGTTTCCGCTCAAGGCCAAGATCAAGCTGTTTCACCCGATTACGTAGGTTATGAATCTTACCTAGCTAGTGGCGGTTATAAGCTAGCCAAAGCCATTCATTCTGGCGCTCATAGTATTGATAGCATCATCAAGGCCATGGAAAATTCTGGTCTGCGTGGTTTAGGGGGAGCGGGCTTTCCGGCAGGGCGTAAGTGGCGCATTGTGAAAGATCAGGTCGCTCCTAAATTGATGGCGGTCAATATTGATGAAGGCGAACCAGGAACGTTTAAAGATCGTACTTATTTAGAGCGCGATCCACATCGCTTCCTTGAGGGCTTATTAATCGCCGTCAATGTTGTTGGAATTGATGCTTGTTATATTTATTTACGCGATGAATATCATGGTTGCCGAGAATTGCTTGAAGTGGAGTTAGAAAAGCTCAAAGCTATTCCGCCTTTTGAGTTGCCATTGATTGAGTTACGTCGTGGTGCTGGTGCCTATATCTGCGGAGAAGAATCCGCCATGATTGAGAGTATTGAAGGAAAGCGTGGCGAGCCACGGATGCGTCCTCCTTACATTGCACAGGTAGGTCTTTTTGGGCGCCCAACCCTTGAGCATAATTTTGAAACCCTCTATTGGGTGCGAGACATTATTGAACGGGGACCTGATTGGTTTAGCGACTACGGTCGTCATGATCGCAAAGGCTTGCGTAGTTACAGCGTTAGCGGTCGCGTGAAAAATCCTGGAGTCAAGCTTGCTCCAGCAGGAATCACTATTCAAGAATTAATCGATGAATACTGTGATGGTATGCAAGAGGGTCATCAGTTCTATGGTTACCTTCCTGGAGGGGCATCTGGCGGCATATTGCCCGCAACGATGAATAACATTCCACTAGATTTCGATACCTTACAACCTTATGGCTGTTTCATTGGCTCTGCGGCTGTCGTAGTTTTCAGTAGTCAAGATCAAGCTAGGGATGTTGCTTTAAACGTGATGCGTTTCTTTGAGCACGAAAGCTGTGGCCAATGTACGCCTTGTCGTGTCGGTACAAGTAAGGCGGCCACGCTGATGCAGGCCAAGTCTTGGGATCAAACAACATTAGAGGATTTAGCAACAGTGATGGTTGATGCATCCATTTGTGGATTGGGTCAAGCGGCACCAAACCCAATTCGCTGTATCCATAAATACTTTCCACAAGAGGTTGCTTAATCTTTTCGCGAAAAGTCTAAGACAAATTCCAAGATCACTATATGAACGCACCTACTAATCCCAAAGAACTTGAACTACAAACCGTCGAATTTAGTTTAGATGGAAAAACCATTGTTTCCTATGAAGGCGAAACTATTCTTAAGGCTGCCAAGCGCCATGGAATTGATATTCCCCATCTGTGTTTTAAGGATGGCTATCGCCCAGATGGCAATTGCCGAGCTTGCGTAGTTGAGATTAATGGTGAGCGAACCCTAGCGCCAAGCTGCTGTCGATCTGCTACACCCGGCATGGAAGTCAAAGCCACTAGCGAGCGCGCACTGAAAAGTCAAAAGCTCGTGCTGGAAATGTTGTTATCGGATATGCCTGATGAAGGATTTAAGTGGGTAGGCGATACCAAAGAAGAAGAGCAAAAAAATCAACATGGTGAGCTGAGTACTTGGGCTACCCGTATGGATGTTCAGGTTAGACCTGAGCTCAAAGCGCTAAGACGTGAGAAGGTTACTTCTGATCTTTCGCATCCTGCGATGGCGGTTAATTTGGATGCATGTATTCAATGCAATCGTTGTGTTCGCGCTTGTAGGGAAGAGCAGGTAAATGATGTGATTGGCTACGCTATGCGTGGTGCCCATAGTGAAATTGTTTTCGATTTAAATGATTCGATGGGCGAGAGTACATGTGTCGCCTGCGGCGAGTGTGTGCAGGCCTGCCCAACCGGTGCATTAATGCCTAAGGGATTGATTGGCTCTCAGGTGGTTGATCGCAAGGTGGACTCGGTTTGCCCATTCTGCGGCATTGGCTGTCAAATCACCTATAACGTCAAAGATGAAAAAATCGTTAGCGTAGATGGACGTGATGGCCCTGCAAACCACAATCGCCTTTGTGTAAAAGGGCGCTTCGGAATGGATTACATTCATAATCCTCAACGCTTAACTAAGCCCTTAATTCGTAGGGCTGGCGTACCTAAGGATGAGTCAGCACTTCAAAGTCGTCAGGACTGGTCCCATATTTTCCGCGAGGCTAGTTGGGAAGAGGCATTGGAGTTGGCTGCAGGTGGCCTTTCGAATTTGAAAAAGCAGTATGGCCCTAAATCTTTGGCAGGCTTTGGCTCTGCTAAGGGTAGCAACGAGGAGGCTTACTTATTTCAAAAGCTTGTGCGTGTAGGTTTTGGTAGTAATAACGTAGACCATTGCACACGACTTTGCCATGCCTCCTCTGTAGCGGCTCTTTTAGAGGGAGTTGGTTCAGGAGCGGTAAGTAATCAAGTCAATGACGTTGAGAATGCCAGTCTGGTCATGATTATTGGATCCAATCCAACGGCTAACCATCCTGTTGGCGCAACCTGGTTTAAGAATGCCGCTAAACGTGGCGCTAAATTGGTCGTTTGCGATCCGCGCAAAACGGATATTTCTAAGCATGCTTGGCGTACGATGCAGTTCAATCCTGATACTGACGTTGCAATGCTTAACGCCATGATTCACACGATTATTGAAGAAGGTTTAGTCGACCAGAAACTCATTGAACAACGGGTTAATAACTTTGAGGCTTTAAAAGAGAGCATCAAGGCGTACAGCCCTGAGGCAATGGCTCCAATCTGCGGCATTCCTGCGGAAACGTTAAGAGAAGTTGCACGTGAGTTTGCTACTACAAAGTCGGCTATGATTTTCTGGGGCATGGGCGTAAGTCAGCACGTTCACGGTACCGATAATGCCCGTTGCTTAATTGCTCTGGTAACCATTACTGGCCAAATTGGTAAACCTGGATCAGGTTTGCATCCATTACGCGGTCAAAATAACGTTCAGGGCGCTAGTGATGCGGGCTTGATACCGATGATGTTCCCGAACTATCAACGTGTAGATCATGACGCTGCACATGCTTGGTTTGAAAATTTCTGGGATGCGAAATTAGATAGAAAGCCTGGCTACACTGTCGTTGAGATCATGCACAAGATTACTGCGCCTGATAGTGACCCAGACAAGATTCGTGGCATGTACATCGAAGGCGAAAACCCTGCGATGAGCGATCCCGATTTAAACCATGCCCGACATGCATTGGCATCTTTAGAACATTTAGTGGTTCAGGATATTTTTATGACTGAGACTGCGCTTCTTGCTGATGTTGTATTGCCTGCAAGTGCTTGGCCTGAGAAAGTTGGCACAGCAAGCAATACAGACCGAATGGTGCAAATGGGTAAAAAAGCCATTGATCCTCCAGGAGATGCAAAGCCAGACCTATGGATCATTCAGGAAATTGCCAAACGCATGGGCTTGAATTGGGACTATCAAGGTCCAGATGATGGCGTTGCAGAAGTCTATGAAGAAATGCGTCAGGCCATGCATGCCAGCATTAAAGGAATAACTTGGGAGCGACTTGAAAAGGAATCAAGCGTTACTTACCCTTGCCTATCCGCAGAAGATCCAGGTAGACCAATTGTGTTTGATGATCATTTTGCAACGGCTGATGGAAAAGCTAGGCTTGTGCCGGCAGGCATCATTCCGGCTAATGAAAGTCCTGATACGGAATATCCTTTTGTCTTAATTACCGGTCGTCAATTAGAGCATTGGCACACAGGTAGCATGACGCGTCGTGCTACCGTATTGGATGCGATTGAGCCGATGGCCACCGTTTCGATGAATGGTGAAGACATGACTCAGCTAGGCGTTGCTGAAGGTGATGTGATTACAGTGGAATCTCGTCGTGGTGAGGTAGGTATTCATGTACGTAGGGATGACGGTACCCCACATGGTGCTGTATTTATTCCATTTGCGTACTATGAGGCTGCCGCTAACTTAATTACGAACTCAGCACTAGATCCATTCGGTAAGATCCCTGAATTTAAATACTGCGCAGTGAAGCTTAGCAAAGGTGGGCATGCCGCGAAGTTAGTGGGTTATGGAACCAACGAAACAGTAGCGTAGTGTTTTTGCTGGGGTTTGCTGTGGTTTGATAGGGGTGCCCAATTCTGATTACCTTTAGAATTGGGCATGGCTAGTTCAAAACCCCCTTTACGTACCCCCGAAACCAACGCAGAATTACCTGTTCTCATTATCGGAGCAGGTCTTGCTGGTCTGACGGTTGCTCTGCACATGGCAGAAACTCAGCCTGTAATTGTGATGGCAAAGCGTGGTCTTGGCGAGGCAGCAACAGCTTGGGCGCAAGGCGGTATTGTCGGGGTTGTAGATAAAGAGCACGATAGTATTGACGCTCATGTAGCCGACACCATAGATGCTGGAGCAGGGCTTGTGGTGGAATCCACCGCTCGCTATATTGCCGAAGAAAGTGCCGAAGCGATTCGTTGGCTAGTAGACCAAGGCGTACCATTTACTGCTGATGCTTCTGGTCCAATGGGTCTTCATCTGACTCGCGAGGGCGGTCATAGTCATCGTCGAATCGCTCATGCCGCTGACGCAACAGGTAAAGCCATTCACGAGGTACTGCTTGATAAAGCACGTGCCCATAAAAACATTCAATTACTAGAGCATTGGATTGCCCTAGATCTCATTACCAATCGCCATTTAGATGCGAAAACACAGCGCACAAAACCCAATCATTGTTACGGCGTTTATGCCCTGGATATTAAAAATAATCGGGTTGAAACGATCAAAGCAAAAGCAGTAGTTTTAGCTACTGGTGGTGTTGGTAAGGTCTATCGATACACTAGCAATCCCGATACCGCTACTGGTGATGGTATTGCCATGGCATGGCGAGCAGGCTGTCGTGTGGGCAATATGGAATTTATTCAATTTCACCCAACATGCCTCTATCACCCAAGTGATCGCACCTTCTTAATTACAGAAGCAATGCGTGGCGAAGGTGGTTTAATAAAGTTGCCAAATGGCACGCGCTTTATGCCCGAGCATGATGCTAGAAATGAACTGGCACCTCGCGATATTGTGGCCCG
>CAIYZI010000113.1 GCA_903930665.1 uncultured beta proteobacterium | reverse complement strand
TCTCCAATAGTTTTACTCTTATCAATCTGGATATCAATATGAATACCGTTATTACGTAACAATATTGATGTAGGAGCTGCTGCATCACCTTGATAGCCAACAAATTGCTTGTCATCAGCCAAACCTGTAATACTGCCATCCCTTAAGGTAACAACTAACTTATTGCCATCAACTGAGTAGGCAGCTGAGTCACGATGAGATCCACGTGCCAACGGTGCAGCTTGATCTAAGAAATTGCGTGCATAGGCAACAACCTTTGCGCCACGTATAGGGTTATAGCCTCCCGCTTTCGTTGCTCCATCTTCTTCAGAAAGAACATCCGTTCCGTAGAGCGCATCGTATAAAGAACCCCAACGTGCATTAGCAGCATTCAATGCATAGCGTGCATTTAATACTGGAACTACCAACTGTGGGCCAGCTTGAAGAGCAAGCTCATCATCCACATTGCTGGTGGTAATAGCAACTTTTCCGGGCACTTCATTTAAATAGCCGATTTCCTTAAGGTGCTTGCGATAAGCTGGCATATCTTTAATGGGGCCAGGATTGGCCTGATGCCACTTATCCAAATCTGCCTGAAGGCGGTCACGCTTAGCCAGCAACGCTTCATTCTTTGGGCTTAAGTCTTTAACAAGCTCTTCAAAGCCTTTCCAAAAGTCTGCGCTTTTAATGCCTGTACCAGGAAGAACTTTTTCTTCAATAAATTGGTAGAGGGGTGTAGCAACTTGAAGGCTATTACAGGCGGTACGTGCGGTCATGGCTTAAACCTTTTTCCTAGACTGGGTGAAATTAAACAATGGAATATTTTGCATCAATCTTGAAAAGGATGCTGAAGCAGAATCGTTTCATCGCGTTCTGGGCCGGTAGAAACCATTGCAATCGGCTTACCAGCCACTTCTTCAATACGATGCAGGAAATTCTGGGCCTCGACTGGGAGTTGATTCCATTCACGGACACCAAAAGTCGTCCCTTTCCAGCCCGGAAAATCCTCATAAATTGGCTCGCAACGTGCAACGGATTCAGCGCCACGCGGCAATACATCTAACTTTTGACCATCTAAGGTGTAACCAACGCATAGACGGATGGTTTCAAAACCGTCGAGCACGTCTAATTTTGTAATGCACAGACCTGAAAGTCCGTTAATTTGAATAGAACGCTTTAATGCTGCCGCATCCAACCAACCAGTCCGACGTGGGCGACCAGTAACTGAACCAAATTCTTTACCCACTTCAGCCAAACGGACACCCAAAGGGTCTTGTTTCGCTGGATTGTCATGGTCATAGAGCTCACTTGGGAATGGTCCCGCACCAACACGTGTGCAATAAGCTTTTGTAATTCCCAAGATATATTGCAATGATCCTGGTCCAACACCAGATCCTGCAGCTGCATTACCCGCTACGCAGTTACTTGAAGTCACATATGGGTAGGTACCGTGATCGATATCCAAGAGGGTGCCCTGCGCACCTTCAAACAATAAGTTTTGGCCCGCTTGCTCAGCAGCATAGAGCGCACTCGAAACATCAACCACCATTGGTTTGAGACGATCAGCATAAGAAAGTGCGTCAGCCAAGGTTTTATCAAAATCTACTGGATCAGCACCGTAGTAATTGGTAAGCATAAAGTTGTGATATTCCAAGTTTTCACGCAACTGAACGGCAAACTTTTCTGGATAAAACAAATCTTGAACGCGCAACGCACGACGCGCCACCTTGTCTTCATAAGCTGGCCCAATTCCACGGCCAGTTGTACCAATCTTTGCTTCTCCACGCTTTTTCTCGCGGGCGTGATCTATTGCCACGTGATAAGGGAGAATCAAGGTTGTAGCCTCAGAAATCTTTAAGCGCGACTGAACATCAAGTCCAGCAGCTTCGAGCTCGCCAATCTCTTTAAAGAGCGCTTCAGGTGAAAGCACTACTCCATTACCGATATAGCAGACCACTTCTTTATGCATGATTCCAGATGGAATCAGACGTAAGATGGTTTTCTTATCGCCAATAATTAATGTATGGCCAGCATTATGTCCACCCTGGAAACGCACTACAGCTTGAGCATGGTCGGTTAACCAATCAACAACCTTACCCTTC
This sequence comes from uncultured beta proteobacterium, assembly GCA_903930665.1. Lineage (GTDB taxonomy): Bacteria > Pseudomonadota > Gammaproteobacteria > Burkholderiales > Burkholderiaceae > Polynucleobacter. Next base: position 10,486 of record CAIYZI010000113.1, on the reverse strand, counting down.
CCTTCATCACCCCATTGGGTGCCAATGACAACGACGTTACGACCAGGAGCTTGTTGCTTTGAAGACATAATGAAATCCAAAAAGATAATTACAAAATAGGTTTAAATGTTTTGTTGCTATTACTAACGTTTTACAACTTCCCAAGAATCTGCTTGCTTGATTAATTCTCTATCGCATTCATATTCAGCAAAATCAGTAAATTCTTGATTGATTAACTGAATTACTATTTCACCCTTAGACCGCAATGCAGCAATCACTGCTAGCAGAGTTGAATCATTGCTCCAAGGGGCAACTATTGCATATTTCTTGGTACTTAGAGGTGATAAATTTGCCAAGGTAAGCAAATCTAAAGAGAAACCTGTAGCAGGACGTGAGCGCCCAAACGCTTGACCTACTTGATCATAGCGACCACCACGAGCAATGGGTTGAGGTAATTTATCAACATAGGCGGCAAACATTACCCCACTGTGATATTGGTAACCTCGAAGATCAGCCAAATCAATGCTGAGCTCCAAACCTTCGGAAAGCGTAGCTGCGGCAGCTACCAGCTTTTCTAATTGCTCAATAGCTAAATCTACAAGCGTATGCTTAGGCAAGGCGGCCTTGGCTTTAATCAATACTTCTATGCATGGGCCATTAAGCTCTGTGAGAACCAGCAATGCATTAGCTACTTCAGAAGGCAAAGACTTTGCCCAAATGCTTAAACGTGGACGATCTTTACTCTGAAGCAAGCTATACAGCGTCTCCATATCAGCAGCGCTAATAGACTGACCATCCAATATCCCTGCCAAAACACCAGCATGAGAAAGATCTAAATAAATCTTTTTGATTCCGGCCAATTGAATGGTTTTCAACAACAAGGAGATCGCTTCAAAATCAGCCTCCCAAGTGGAGCAACCATAAATCTCAGCACCGATCTGTAACTCTTCTCGAGCAGAGCTACCTACAGGAGTGCGGGCATGAGCAACCGATCCTACATAGCAAAGTCTTGTAACTCCAGAGCGATTAAGCAGGTGGGCGTCAATACGGGCAACCTGTGGAGTGATATCAGCACGAAGTCCAAGAGTACGGCCTGAAAGTTGGTCAACCAATTTAAAGGTCTGTAAATTCAGATCAGAACCGGTGCCAGTTAAAAGCGAATCCAAAAATTCTAAAAGCGGGGGTGCAACAAGCTCGTACCCATAGGACTGATATAGCTCGAGAATGGAGCGTCGTAAGTTTTCTACCTTGCGCGCTTCTGCCGGTAGTACATCAGCAATATCTTCAGGAAGTAACCAACGATTCATGATTTAATAAATTCACCTTAAATTATTTTTTGTGCAAGAACTTAAAGAACTCGCCATTAGGCTCAACCACCATGACGTCTTTTTTATCTTTAAAAGTACTGCGATAAGCCTCTAGGCTCTGATAAAACTGCGCAAATTGTGGGTCACGGTTAAATGCTTCTGCATATAAAGCGGTTGCTTTTGCATCCCCTGCCCCTTTAATTTTTTGAGCATCTCGATAAGCTTCAGCCAAAATCGTGTCCCTTTGACGCTCTGCATTGGCGCGAATCTTATCGGATTCAGCGGCCCCCATAGAACGCAATTCATTCGCAACCCGTTTACGCTCAGCTTCCATGCGACGATAAACCGAATCACTGATTTCAGCGAGCAAATCAACACGCTTTAAACGCACATCAACAATTTCCACACCAATATCTGAAGCATCATCAGCAACCTTAGCGCGTATGCCTTGCATAACCTCTTCTCGTTGATCGGAAATCAGCTCACGAACGGTACGTTTAGTAAATTCTTCATTCAATGCTGAGCGCACTAATTGGGTTAAACGATCTTCTGCCAAACGCTCATCACCCTTAAAGCTAATGAAGAACTTACGAGGATCAACAATGCGCCACTTCACATATGAATCCACAAGAAGATTCTTCTTTTCAGCGGTAATGAATCGTTCTGCTTCAGGATTGTCAATCGTCATAATGCGACGATCAAAAAAGCGGACGTTTTCAAAAGGCGCTGGATACTTGATTTGCAGACCTGGTTGCTCGATCACACGGACAATTTGGCCGAATGAAAACACTACCGCAAACTTACGCTGATCAACTATAAATATGCTCGAAGAAAGCACATAGGCCAATGCGATGATGGCAACTAGCCCTGCTATTAGGCGATTGAAGTTCATTACCTTGACTCCCGATCGCGACTACGCAAGCTATCACGCTTATCTACTGCCGAACTATTGGCGCTAGCATTTGCATTTCCATTGGCGGGAGCTGTAGTTGCATTAGCGGGGGCTGGAGCAGCAACGCTGGAGCTGGTATTTTGATTTGCAGGAATTGAAGGAACTCCAGTTGCGCCACCTACAGAAACTGATCCTGTTGGGGTTGTTGGAGCAACAGAGGTTCCACTTGCTTGAGCACTCTCAGCACTGACTTGAGCAACAATCTTGTCTAGCGGTAAATATAAAAGGCTGTTGCTTTTATTGGTATCTACCAAGACCTTAGTGACATTGCTATACATGTCACGCATGGTATCGATGTACATACGATCACGTGTAACCTGTGGTGCTTTGGCATACTCAACATAAATTTGTTTAAAGCGAGCAGCATCACCTTCAGCCGTTGCCACCACTCTAGATTTATAACCTTCAGCTTCCTGAATTAATCTTTCAGCTGTGCCCTTGGCGCGTGGAATGATGTCATTGGCATAAGCCTGACCTTCACTCTTAAGACGCTCTTGGTCTTGACCAGCTTTTACAGCATCATCAAATGCTGCCTGTACTTGCTCTGGAGGCTGCACATTTTGAACTGTGACACTAGTGATGTAGATCCCTGTCTTGTAACTATCCAAGATTTTTTGAATCGAACTCGCTAAATCAATTGCGATTTTTTCGCGGCCCTCATAGAGAACGGTATCCATCTTGCTACGAGCAACGATTTCACGTACAGCTGTCTCAGCCGCTTGAGTTACCGCCATATCTGGGTCGCGGTTATTAAAGAGATAGTCTGTTGGATCTTTTAAACGGTACTGAACAGCAAAACGCACATCAATGATGTTTTCATCTTCAGTTAGCATTGATGAATCTTTTTGATTGGTTGCCTTAATCAAGGTGGAGCGACCCACCTCTACCGAGCGAACACCAGAAAGGTTTACTGTCTCTTCAGATTGAATTGGCCAAGGCAAATGCCAATTAATACCGGGTTTAGCTGTGTAGTCATACTTTCCGAACGTCATGATGACGCCAGCTTGACCTTCTTGAATAATAAAAAAGCCACTGCATAACCAAACTACAAGTACGCCCAGCAAAACCAATGAAATACTGGCTTTTGCAGAAAATGGATTGGTGAATTCAAAGTTAGGGCCGCTACTGTTTCCACTGCCGCTACCATTACCACCACCAAAGCCATTTGCATTCTTGTTGCCACCTAAATGAGATTTAGGCGAAGGCGTATCAACACTCGGTTTATTTGGTAATGAGTCAGGCTTTTTCTTTCCGCCAAATAGGCCAGCTAGCCTATCGTTGAAATCCCGCCAAAGCTCATCAAGATCCGGCGGACCATCTGGCTTGTTTGGCTGTGGCTTATTGGATGAATTCTCACCAGGTTTATCGGTGTTATCCGAGTTAGCGGATCCCGATTTTGGTGCCTGAACACTTCCCTGCCCATCTTTAGCATCATTTGAGCCGTTTTCTGGGTTGCTCTTACCCCAGTCAGGCTCGTTGACCGAAAATAGGCCGAGAAATTTACGCGTCATTAGGTGAGTATTTTCGATTGGGGATAGGATTAAATTCGGAAGACTCTGGTCGCTCAGGTAGTGGGGCTAAAAACTCATCCGGGGCCATTTGCGTCTTGGCACGGTTATGTTCGACCCTAATTCTATCAGTCATTTGGGAGCACTCAGCCAGCGCCTCACGCAATAAATCAAGGCCCAAGCCAGTCTTGGCAGATAGAAAAACCTTACTCGGAATACCCTCAGAATCTCGGTCTAAAAGAGCCCCTTTTGTGAAGGTTTGAGGCATTTGGTCAATTTTGTTCATGATTTCGATGCGAGGGATCTCATCTGCGCCGATTTCTCGCAAAACAGCCTCAACTTCAGCTTTTTGCTCCCTCACAACAGGGCTACAGGCATCAATAACGTGCAATATGAGGTCTGCATGAATGGTTTCGTCCAATGTTGCCCTAAAAGCCTCTACCAACTGATGGGGCAAATCCCGAATAAAGCCAACCGTGTCAGAAACTACGATAGAGCCTACCCCTTCCAAATGCACTCTTCTGGATGTCGTATCTAAAGTCGCAAAAAGCTGGTCTGCAGCATAGGTACCGGCTTTGGTCAGGGCATTAAACAGCGTGGATTTACCTGCATTGGTATATCCAACCAAGGATACCGAGAACACATCTTTGCGATTTCTGGCGCGTCTTTGGGTTCTTTGTTGGCGCTGTAGCTTTTCAAGCTCGGCTTCTAAGCGCTTAGCTTTAGTTGCGAGCATACGGCGGTCAAGCTCCATCTGAGTCTCGCCAGGACCACCACGCACACCAATACCGCCTCTTTGACGCTCTAAATGGCTCCAGGCCCGGACCAAACGCGACATTCGGTAGCGAACTTGGGCTAACTCAACCTGGGTTTTACCAATATGACTTTGAGCTCTTTGACTGAAGATGTCCAGAATCAAACCCGTCCGGTCCATGACATGGCGACCGATATGGCGTTCTAAATTTCTCTGCTGGGTTGGAGAAAGCGGATGATTAAAGATCGCCAGTTCGGCCTCCTGCTCTTCCATCACCTTCTTCAATTCATTAGCCTTGCCAGATCCAATAAACAAAGCTGGATCAGTTCTGCCTTTACGGGCGATAACACTAGCTGTGGGTATAGAACCAGCGCTGTCAGCCAAAAGGCTGAGCTCGGCCATGCTGTCTGCAAAATCTTCGCGTCCTGTATCTACTCCAACGAGGACGGCGCGTGCCGCATCTACACCAGTTTTATACAGAGCTTGGTTCTTCTATACGAAATTCAATCGCACGAGCAGGAACGATCGTGGAGATTGCGTGTTTGTAAACCATCTGGGTAACGGTATTACGCAAGAGAACCACATATTGATCAAAAGATTCAATATTGCCCTGCAGCTTAATTCCATTAACGAGATAAATAGACACAGGTACATGCTCTTTGCGCAAAGCATTAAGAAAGGGATCTTGTAACAACTGAATTTTATTGTTCGTCATACTGCTCCTTGTTAGTTTTGTATTTAGGGAGTCTTGCTTTTTTTATAAAACACATCGACATCATTATTGGGGGTTCATTTTAAAAAATCAAGCCCCCTATGCAACCCTACTGATCAATAAACATAATCTTAACTTGTTCGGCTTATTTCTTGTTACCTTTTTTGCCTTTATCCGCATCAACGTAAGGGTTCTTAGCGGTATTCATTTGAATTCGTAGTGGGGTGCCACGTAATTTGAAGACATCCCTAAAGCGACCTTCTAAATAACGCTTGTAACTGTCGGTTACGCCACTTAAGGAGGTTCCATGAATCACCACGATTGGAGGGTTCATACCACCCTGATGGGCATAACGTAATTTTGGACGACCCATACCAACCCGTTTAGGTTGCTGATGTTCAATCGCTTCTTGCAAAATCCTAGTCAACTTTGGTGTTGGCAACTTCGCCATTGCAGCAGCATAAGCAGCATCTACATCTTTAAATAACTCTTTTAAGCCAGTACCTTTTTTCGCTGAAATAGGGTGCACGTTAGCAAAGTCTAGAAAGCGTAATTTCTGCGCAATCTCTAGGCGAGCGCGCTCCTTCACATAAGCATCAATGCCATCCCACTTATTAACCGCAACAACCAATGCCCGCCCTGCTTCAACAATAAATCCTGCAATATGGGCGTCTTGCTCTGAGATGTCTTGCTGCGCATCGAGCATCAAAATAACGACATTGCAATCAGCAATTGCTTGCAAGGTTTTTACAACCGAGAATTTTTCAAACGCTTCAAAGACTTTTCCACGACGACGCAAGCCTGCGGTATCTACCAAAATATAAGGCTTACCGTTACGCTCAAATGGAACTTCAATCGCATCGCGAGTTGTTCCAGGCATATCGAATGCAATAACACGCTCTTCACCAATCAACTTATTGATCAGTGTGGATTTACCGACGTTAGGACGACCAACAACCGCAATCTTCATCGGACGATTAGGATCGTTTTCTAATTCATCAGGTTCTGGTTCGGCAATACCTAAAGAATCTAAAGCATCATCAATCAAACCACGTACACCATCACCATGAGCGGATGAGATTGGAAAAGGCTCCCCTAATCCAAGCTCATGGAAATCTGCCGTTACAACGCCAGCTTGCATACCTTCAGTTTTGTTCACCGCCAAAATAACTGGGCGACCCGTCTTGCGCAAGAAATCGGCAATCACGCGGTCCTGCGGGGCCATGCCTAAACGACCATCAACTAAGAAAATAATGATGTCGGATTCAGCAACGGCCTGCTTAGTTTGCTTAGCCATCTCTGCAACAATGCCAGTCTTAGCAACAGGCTCAAAACCACCCGTATCAACGCAAATAAAAGCGCGTTCGCCAATACGGCCTTTGCCATAGTGACGATCACGGGTCAGACCCGAAAAATCGGCAACTAAAGCATCGCGTGAACGTGTCAGGCGATTAAAGAGTGTGGACTTTCCTACATTAGGACGTCCTACAATTGTGATTACTGGATTCATTTTGGACTGTACGCCGCAAGTTTTCCACTCTGAGATTGAATCAGAATGAGCCCGCCGACCGCAATTGGGGCGGCAGAGATTGGACTGCTATCGTGACGAATACGCGCAAGTAGATCGCCATTCGCCTGTGAGAAGGCATGCACATAACCTTGTGCATCGCCCATAAGTAAAACCTTACCAACCGCTAATGGTTCGCCAACATCACGATAAGTGAGGGCTGTATTTTCCCAAATCTGAGTACCGTCTTTCGTAGCAAAGGCCGTTACATAAGATTTTTCATTGGCCGAGAAAACCATATCAGAACTTTGAGCGGTACCCGTATAGCTTGAGTAATCCTTAAACCATAAAAGGTTTCCGGTGCGCGCTTGACCACAACCAATTCGGCCTTGATAAGAAACTGCGCAAAGAATATCGCCTTCCATACTTGGTTTCGCAGTCACATCATTGAGGCGCTCGATCTCAGAGAATCCCTTCGGAAATGAAATCGGAGTTTCCCAGATCAAACCGCCATTTGCCAAGGCAATCATGCCAAAGCGGCCACCGCTAAAACCAGTCACAACTACTTCATTACCTAGGGGCAACATTCCGTAACCAACGCGTAAGGATAAAGCTGCTTGCTGACGTTGATATACCCATTTTTGAGCACCAGTCAGAGCATCCAACCCAATGAAGCGACTATCTAAAGCACGGATAACCACCACTCCAGCGGCAACTACGGGTTCAGTTAATACTTCGCTACCTACGCTGACATTCCAGATTGGCTTACCGCTATCGTCATAGGCATAAACCATCCCTTTAGTCGTAACGGCCACTGTTGTTCGACCATCTGAGCCCGGGCCAACAGATAAGTCCTCGGGTACTGATACACTCCAAACCTTCTTGCCGGTGTCAAGATCTACTTTGACAAGATTGCCACCATGAGATGCTGCATAGACGGCGTTACCAGCAACAACTGGATGAAAGTTAAACGGATCTGAAGATCCTACATTGATAGACCATACTGGTGTCAATTCAAACTGATTGCTAACCGCAGTAAGCTCAGCGGGTTTGCGAACGCGCGAACCACCGGAGCAGGCCATCAAAGCAACAACTGATGAACCAATAATCAAGGCCGCGCTGAGCAGCTTCATTGAGCGCTTAAATTTTGTCATTACTGAGTTACTCCCCCAACAGCGTCCAATTTCACCTTCAGGAGGCGACGCGCCTCTTCAGGAAATTCTTTATCTTGGTTTAATTGTTTCCAGGCAGCTTCGTAGCTAGTACGAGCATCGGCAACCTTCTTCTGCGCCAAAAACCAATCGCCGCGACGCTCTAACCATAGCGCCTCATATCCTTTGATTGGGGTCTCTTTTAGAATTTGATCAGCCTCGGCATAAGATTGTTCTGTACCCTGCTCAATTAATTGAGAAACCAAACGCATTTTTGCTAAAGCTAAATATCCATCGTTTGAAGAATTCTTAGCAGCCCAATGCAGATATTCAATTGCCTTAGGCGCATCACCAGCTTCCGAAGAAATCTTTGCTGCAATTAAACTCGCCATTGCTGCATAAGGTGTGCGTGAGAATTGCTTTTGCAAATCATCCGCAGCGCGCAAGGTTTGATCTTTATCACCCTTTGTAACGGCAGTAATCATCGTTTCGTAGAGTTGTGATGCAGCCGATGCTTGACTAACGCGCCACCATTGATAGCCGCTGTACGCTGCATAAACCAACAAAGCTGCAGTAGCAATACCCGTAATGAGGTTGCGATACTTTTGCCAAAACGCTTTAAATTGGTCTAGTTGTTCTTGTTCTTCTAGGTCTAACGGCATGTCAATCCAAGTAAATAAAGGTGTTTGTAGAGTAATTCTATTCTGATGAGCCTACCAAGGCGTCAATTACCGCCTCAAGTACGCCCTCAAGCGGAACAGCGCGTTGTTCACCAGTACCGCGAAGGTCTTTAAGCTGCGCCTCATTTTTCACCAATTCATCTAGTCCGATGATGACGGCATAGGCTGCGCCACTAGCATCAGCCTTCTTCATCTGGGATTTAAAGCTAGCAGAATGGCCATCTGGAGGGCAAAAGAGAACGGTATCGATGCCAGCACTGCGTAAGCGCTCTGCAATGATCATTCCAGCGGTCAATGTTTCACCACCTTGATGCAATACAAATACATCACAAAGTGGAGCCGCCTCAGGCAAGGATTTGGAAACCTTCATCAACTCCAAAACCCGTTCCATACCCATCGCCCAGCCACAAGCTGGGGCCGCTTTACCGCCCATTCTTTCGATGAGAGGGTCATATCTTCCACCGCCAGCAATAGTTCCCTGTGCGCCAAGTTCTTCAGTTACCCACTCGAAAACCGTTAGGTTGTAATAATCTAAACCGCGCACCAAGCGTGGGTTAATTTTGCAAGGAATGTTGTTAGCTTTGAGTAAGTCTTGCACAGCATTAAAGTGCGCAAGAGACTCTTCACCCAAGAAATCCAATAGCTTAGGAGCGCCCTCAATTAACTCTTGCATTGCTGGATTTTTGGAGTCCAAAATACGCAAAGGATTGATGAGTAATCGACGTTCAGAGTCTTCGTCAAGCTGCGATGCGTTCTGTTCAAAATAAGTCACCAATGCAGCGCGATGTTGTGCACGCTCGTCTGCTTGACCAAGAGAATTCATTTCTAATCGAACACCTTTTAAACCCAACTCATCCCAAAGGCGCTGACCCATCAAAATGATTTCAGCATCAATATCTGGACCAGCAAAGCCTAAAGCCTCGATACCAAATTGATGAAACTGACGATAACGACCGCGCTGTGGGCGCTCATGACGGAACATGGGGCCTGTATACCAAAGACGTTTTGGTCCTTCATACAGCAAATTATTTTCAATGACTGAACGCACTAATGCGGCAGTTCCCTCTGGTCGCAAGGTCAACTGCTCACCATTTAAACGATCCTCAAAGGAATACATTTCCTTTTCAACAATATCAGTAACCTCACCGATACCGCGTTGAAATACTGCCGTAGCTTCAACAATTGGTGTTCTGAGAAACTCATATCCGTATGCGCGAGTAAGGTCACGCAATACATGTTCAAGATGTGTCCATTGCGCTGCATCAGCAGGCAAGAGATCATTCATCCCGCGTACGCCATTAATTTTTTGAATCTTTTTTTCAGTCATTGGATTTTGATTATTTTGGAGCGTAATGTTGTTTGACGTATTCATCTACGATCACTTGAAAATCTTCGACAATATTTTCGCCACGCAAGGTCTTTACCTTAACGCCATCGACAAATACGGGAGCCGCTGGAGATTCGCCAGTACCTGGAAGAGAGATGCCGATATTGGCATGTTTACTCTCACCTGGTCCATTCACAATACAGCCCATGACAGCCACATTCATGCTCTCAACACCTGGATGGGTTTTTTTCCAAACAGGCATTTGTTGGCGTAAATAAGATTGGATATTGGCAGCCAACTCTTGGAATGTTGTACTAGTAGTTCTACCGCAGCCGGGACATGCAATCACCATAGGAGTGAAGTTGCGTAAACCCATGGTTTGTAAAATTTCTTGGGCTACGATCACTTCGTTTTCACGTGGCGCGCCAGGATCAGGAGTAAGGGAAACGCGAATAGTGTCACCAATACCCTCTTGTAACAAGATACCCATAGCAGCAGTAGATGAAACAATTCCTTTGCTACCCATGCCCGCCACAGTAAGACCCAACTGCAATGGATAGTCGGAACGTCGAGAAAGATCTCGATATACAGCAACTAAATCTTGGACAT
>CAIYZI010000112.1 GCA_903930665.1 uncultured beta proteobacterium | reverse complement strand
GTCGCCCTTAAGGCGTAACAAGAGTCCTGGCCAAGCGGAAACCGAACTCGTAGGATGCATGGTCCGAGGTAGCTTTGAAGCGCAACGACGAGAGCATTTCTCTAGGACTGAAGAGCCACGAGCCGCCACGAAGCATCCGATATTCCTGATCACCCCCATTTACCCATGCACTGCCGTCATTCGGCGCGCCGTTGTAATTGCCGTGATACCAGTCCTCAACCCAGTCCCAGGTATTTCCGCTCATGTCATACAAGCCAAACGGGTTAGCTGGGTATTTCCCCCCGGGCGTGGTGAATTTACCGTTGTATAGGCCACAGCATTCATCCGTGCCGTAATTGGCATAGTCACGACTTGCAGTATCACCCCACCAATACTTACCAGTGGTGCCGCCTCGCGCTGCATATTCACGCTCTGACTCGCTCAATAGTCGATAGCCTTTGCCAGTCGCCTCACTGATCCATTGGGTGTACGCCTTGGCATCATTCCAACTCACGCACACAACCGGGTGATCGTCCGACTGGCTGAAACCAACATTTCGCCAGTTATACCTGCGGTCTTTTTTCCACTCACGACCTGTCCAGACTTTGCAACCATCACCTTTCTCTGCTTTGGTCACATAACCTTTTGCTTGTACGAATGCGGCGAACTGACCTCTGGTTACGGCATACCGACCCGCCGCGAAACTATTGATGGTGACGTTGTGCTGTGGCTTTTCATGATCATCATCAGCGCTACCCATCAAGAAGCTGCCCGCAGGGATAACCACCATCTCAGGGCAGTCCGCGCAGTCCTTGAACGTCTCTCCGGGCAAGGGCAGCAATTGCGTATGATCCGTGGCGATTTGGATAATTTTGACAACCTGAGCACGCAGTGGATCACCCTGCGGCAGCAACTTGAGCGTATCAGCGTATCCTTTTAGCGCTCCGTCAAAGTCGCCTGCGCGGTGTAACTTCTTCGCCGCTCCAAAGGTGACCTGTGCCTTTGCCCGATTGAGGGTCACCGTTGCCAGACTGTTGGGATAATCTGCTGACAACTGCTCCAGAGTCGGCAAGGCTGCGGTCGCACTGGCCTCGTCATCAACCTTGATCGTCTCCAGCTTGTCCTGGAGTGCGCGAGCAAGGATTCCATCGAGATGTGCCACATTGCCGTAGTTGTTTCGATAGACAGCTCCCTGTTTGAGCACTTTGTCCTGGCGATGTTCCTTGAGTTCGTTGACCGCAAACTGCTCCCAATCAGCCAGGGTGATTCCAGAGTCCAACGTGATGGAAGCCGGGTCCTTCTCAGCGTCAGGTTTGGCTTTGGCCGTTGAGGGTGAGGCAGCACTTGGTGAGCCGTTCAGCGCGTCAAGCCTTGCCTTTGCGGCATCTGCAACTCTGCTTGTGGGGTCTAGCGCCAACGACTTCTTGTAGTCACTAGCTGCCTCTTTCGGAGAGCTGGCAAGTTTGGCCTCACCCAAATAAAACCAGGCAAGTGCATTCTTGGGATCCTTCTTCAGCCCGGCTTCAAATGCCTTGGTCGCATCAGTAGCATTTCCAGCCTTTAACGCTTCAAAGCCCTTGGCAAATAATTGATTCGCATCGGCACTGCCACTAGTTTGACCGGTTGCATCGAAAACTATTAACGCCGTGAGCAGTCCCAGCACAACGCTCCATTTTTTAACAGACAAAGTATTCTCCCTTTACCATTTGGTCAATTAATGCGTGTGGGCTTGTTGCTCCGCTTTACCGTCGCCGGGTCTCACAGCTTGCGATCACAGTACCGACGCCATCCGTTGTACAAACCAGTGCCCCGACACTGTCCACATAGTCGCCCTTAAGGCGTAACAAGAGTCCTGGCCAAGCGGAAACCGAACTCGTAGGATGCATGGTCCGAGGTAGCTTTGAAGCGCAACGACGAGAGCATTTCTCTAGGACTGAAGAGCCACGAGCCGCCACGAAGCATCCGAT
>CAIYZI010000111.1 GCA_903930665.1 uncultured beta proteobacterium | reverse complement strand
TAAGCTCTTCGATCTGCTTTAAGTGAGAAGCGTAATCAGCTTCTGACTTTTTGATGATTTGATTCAGTTCTTCAATTTGTTTGCCGCGGGCAGCTCGGTCAGCATCGGAGACTTTAAGTAGCTTATTGAGCTCTTCAATTTGTTGACCCCGGTTGACTCTATCAGCATCGGAAGTTTTTAGGAGCATACTAAGCTCTTCGATCTGCTTTAAGTGAGAAGCGTAATCAGCTTCTGACTTTTTGATGATTTGATTCAGTTCTTCAATTTGTTTGCCGCGGGCAGCTCGGTCAGTATCGGAGACTTTAAGGAGCTTATTGAGCTCTTCAATTTGTTGACCCCGGTTGACTCTATCGGCGTCAGAAGTAATAAGTTTTTGATTTGCTGATAATTCCCGCTCACGCAAAACCAACAAAGCATCAGAAAATCTACCCCCAACAGAAGATAATAATTTTTTCTCAATAGATTTAATTGAATTAGGACGCAACTTAGATTTACTGGCCACAAAAAACATATCATAAATATCAAATATTGCAGGCTCGAAATAGATATTTTCAATATCTAGCTTTTTAAAGAAATCTGAAACTGATTCTTTACTAAATAAATATAGATGTTCATCAGACTTTAATTGCTCTAAAAATGGCGAATTTTTCTTCAAAAGCGCCTTATATTCCATCCCCCTTCTAAACTCAGGGGTTTGAATCAATAAAAATCCTGTTGGACCAAGAAGACTGATGCAATGTTTGATCGTTTTTAATGGATCTGGCAGATGCTCCAGAACATCCATGAGAACAATAACGTCTAAGCTGCCAGAAGGTATTTTTAGATTTTCAATTGGACCTAACTCAATTGGGATTTGAAATGTCTTTGTACCAAAATCGACTACCCAGGGACTCATTTCTAATCCACGTGCTTCATAACCTACATTCGATAAAAGGGCTACAAAACTTCCATGAGAGCACCCAAGTTCCAAAACCTTAGCTGGGGGCAATTTATATTTAAGGAGAGTTTTTAACCAATGTAAATTTCGCTCAGTCAAATCATTCTTTGCTCGAGCATGTATATCTGGAAAGCCTAAGTCATTTTTCTGATGTCCTAGCCAATATTTTTTCCCATAAAAATCTTTTTCATCATCTTTCACTAGCAATTTCTCTGGAGCCAATCCTTTAGAAGAAACCAAGGTGTGACAACGATCACACTCACAATAATCAGCGCTAAATGGTGTGAGTTTTTTACCGCCGCACCAGCAAGTATATTTACCCATTAAATGGCTTTCGAGCTAAAAATACTGCGCCACTCCCAGCGCTATGATCCATTTCCATTTCTAAAACACCTTCTAAGACCTTGCGGAATCCCAATGGGAATTTATCATTCATCGATAAAAAAGGGAAAAAGAGATCGCCCAGTTCGCCGCCACCTTCTCTATTTACATGCCAGATAGAGTCAATCATTAGAAATAGGCCGCTAGTAAATTTTGGCAGCAAAGGGATATGTTGAATGACTTCAAGCCCATTTCTAGAGAAATGATTTTTCCATTCGTCAACGGTCAAAGGATTAACCAAATGATGCGCCTCCAAGAATTGTTTCTGAATATTTTTTGCTGCGATTTGGTGGCCTGCCTGCTCAATCATCGTAGGCAGAACGGACCATTCAATAAAATAATTCGTAACGACGGAGCAGAGCAAGGTACCACCAGGCTTAAGGCAACGAAATATCTCAGCAAGAACTTTATCAAGATGATCCATATGCTCTAAAGAACAGTTCGCAAAAACATGATCAAAACTTCGGTCCAATTCAGGAATAGTATGAGCTGAGGTTATATGGATGTTCTCATACACACCGCTTTGGTTACCTAGCTTAGCCACCTCAGGACTAATCTCCACACCTACGACATCATTACAGGCGGGCCAAAGAAGCCGAAAATATTTTCCATCTCCACACCCTAAATCTAGAATACGTCCAGAAAGCTCGTATTTACTGTAGGCAGCCTTCTCCCATCCACGCCAAAGACTTAAAGATGGAATGTAGGAGTAAAGCTCAGTTACAGCATCGTAACCATCTAGAACTTCGTCATTCGTTAGTAGTTGCATTTACATAAAATAATTATTGAAATAATTGATAAAAATGTTATGATTCAAAGTGCACTCATTGGTAATTTTTTTTATAGATTTTTTAGTTAACAGTGTTATTAATGAAT
>CAIYZI010000110.1 GCA_903930665.1 uncultured beta proteobacterium | reverse complement strand
TTGTTCTGGTAATAGAAAGTGGCGCTGCTGTAACTGCATCCAATTCAGTTGCGGCGCCAGTATCTGCACCAGTACCAGCAAAATCCACAGCTCCTGCAGTAGAGACTCCAATTGCAAGAGCTCCAGCGCCACCTCCTGTAATCGTTCAGTCAGAGCAGCTTGTTGACGCCACAGCAAGTCATGCTAGTCCATCAGTGCGCAAGTTTGCTCGTGAACTTGGTGTGACAGTTTCTCAAGTGAAGGGCTCTGGTCCCAAAGGTCGCATTACCCAAGAGGATGTTCAGGCGTTTATTAAAGCCGCAATGACTAGCGGAAACTTAGCTGGCGCTAATACCGCGCCATCAGGCGGAAGCTTGGGTGGTTTAAATCTGATCCCTTGGCCAAAAGTCGACTTTTCTAAATTCGGTGAAATCGAGCGTCAGCCTTTAAACCGTATCAAGAAACTCACGGCCGCTAATTTAGGTCGCAACTGGGTCATGATTCCGGCTGTGACGTATCACGAAGATGCCGATATTACTGACTTAGAAGCATTCCGTGTTTCGACCAACAAAGAGAATGAAAAGCAGGGATTAAAAATCACCATGCTTGCGTTCTTGATGAAAGCTGCTGTTGCCGCACTCAAAAAATATCCAGAATTTAATAGCTCCTTAGATGGTGATGAGCTGGTTCTGAAAAAGTATTTCAATATTGCCTTTGCTGCAGATACGCCAAACGGTTTGGTGGTTCCTGTTATTCGTAATGCGGATAAAAAAGGCATTTTTGAAATTGCTCGTGAGACCTCAGAGTTGGCTGCACTTGCTCGGGATGGTAAGTTAAAGCCCGATCAAATGCAGGGCGCTAGTTTTACGATTTCTTCTTTGGGTGGCATTGGCGGAACGTATTTCTCTCCCATTGTGAATGCTCCTGAAGTTGCGATTTTAGGCGTTAACAAAGCCGCTATGAAGCCTGTATGGGATGGTAAACAATTCGTACCGCGTCTAATTTGCCCATTGTCATTATCAGCAGATCATCGCGTGATTGATGGTGCTTTAGCAACACGCTTTAATGTCTACATTGCTCAATTGCTTGCCGACTTCCGTCGTGCAGCACTATAAGGAGTCATGATGGCTAAGCAAATGATCCTTGTTCCCGATATTGGCGATTACGCAGATGTTCCCGTAATCGAGGTTTTGGTTAAGGTTGGTGATGTGATTGAAAAAGAGCAGGCTTTATTGGTGCTGGAGTCTGACAAGGCCACTATGGAGGTTCCCTCCGATGTAGCTGGAATAGTCAGCAGCATTTCTGTAAAGCCTGGAGATAAAGTTAGCAAAGGTAGCGCGATTGCAGAAGTTGAAGTCAGCGCTTCAGCCACCCCGGATTCTTCAGTGACTCAGGCTGCACCAACTCAACCAATGCTAACTCCCACCCCCACAATCTCAGCGCCGACGCCAAACCAAGCTCCTGCTGCAGGCGAGTACACCGGTGCGATTGCCCATGAGTGTGAAGTACTTGTATTAGGTGCTGGTCCTGGCGGCTATAGTGCCGCTTTCAGAAGTGCTGATTTGGGGATGAGCACAATTATCGTTGAGCGTTACGCTACCTTAGGGGGTGTCTGTCTTAATGTGGGCTGTATACCTTCAAAAGCCTTGCTGCACACTACATCTGTCATGGATGAGGTGAAGACAATGTCTAAGCATGGCATTACCTTTGGTGAGCCAAAGATTGAAATCGATCAACTGCGCGCCTATAAAGATTCAGTCATT
>CAIYZI010000109.1 GCA_903930665.1 uncultured beta proteobacterium | reverse complement strand
GCTACAACTAAGGCAACAAATAAAGCGGGAGATGAGCTCGAAGGGATGCCATAAAGCCCAGTGACAATGTTCCAAATAATAGCCCCAACCAAAGCACCAAAAATCACATGCAAGTCCACGATGGCTGGGTTAACAATTCCCTTGCCTACAGTAGCTGCAACGCTTAAATGAAAAATAAAGACGGCAAGGAAATTAAAAAAGGCTGCAAAGACAACGGCTTGCTGAGGCTTTAAAACACCCGTGGAAACCACTGTAGCAATGGAGTTGGCGGCATCATGAAAACCATTCATGAAATCAAATGCGAGAGCCAGCACTACCAAAAGCGCGACTACCCAGAAAGCAGCTTCAATTGCAGGCAATTTAATTCGCCTTAAGAATTTTCAAGAACGATGCCTTCAACCAAATTGGCAACGTCTTCACATTTATCGGTAACTTCCTCGAGTAACTCATAAATGCGTTGTAACTTAATCAGCTCACGCACTTCGATTTCTTCTCGGAATAGTCTAGTGATAGCAGTAGATAGCAGACGGTCCGCAGCCGATTCAAGATGATCGATCTCATCGCAAGTCTTCAAAGCCGCTTTAGCAACTTCAGAGTCCGAAATATCTTTTAGGGTGGCTACGGCATTTTTCATACCAATGCAGCATTGATTACAAAGCTCTGCCATCTTCAACATCTCTGGGGTCATTTGCTTTACGTCATACAAATGCATCGCCTCAGTACCGTTCTGAATCAAATCAGCGACATCATCCATCGTATTAATGAGTGAGAAAATCTGATCTCGATCAATCGGGGTAATGAAAGTTTTATGCAGGCGGCGATTAACCTCTTTCACAACGTCATCAGCGGCATGCTCTGCACTATCCACTTCTTGCGTATATCTAGCGCGTAAGGCCTCGTCGTTGTAGTGCTCAACAAACTTTAAGAATGATTGGGAGGCAGAAACTACGCTCTCAGCATGCTGATTCAATAATTCAAAGAAATTGCCGTCGTGAGGCATTAACTTACTGAAGAACATAGTTCACGATCCTTTGGACACAAAAACTGCTGGTAACGATAGATTTGTCGTCATTCTAAACAATCACTAGCCAATAACTGGAAAGCCAGCATCTGCTATAAGCTGACTAGCCAATTCAGGACTAAGACTGGTATCTAGACTCACCACTTGGGTTGCTAAATCTGCCGAAACCTTGGCTTGGGGATCCTGAGCCTGCACCGCTCTTGTAACTGCATTAATACATCCACCGCACGTCATTCCGGAAACCTGAAGATCGAACATAAAACCCCTGATAGCATGATGTAAGTGTGCCCAAAAGATTATTTTGAGTCTATGTTGTAGATTATCTTCTATATGAATCCCCAAAAACTGACAAATTCGGAGTTTTACACCCTCGATATTGGTGGCATGACCTGCGCCTCCTGTTCCGCTCGCGTGGAAAAGGCTCTAGACAAAATCCCTGGGGTAGAGGCTGCAACTGTCAATTTAGCGACTGAACAAGCCAGAGTGCGTTTACAGGTCGACTCCCCAGCCAGCATAGAAGACGTCATTACCGCAATCAAAAAGACGGGTTATGAAGCCTCATTAAGCACGCCGCACGGTAGCAAAGCAGATTTACCCGAGACAGTATTTTGGGGGTCAGATGGCTTGGGGAGGGTTTTGGTGGCCTTTGCTCTAACAAGTCCACTTGTGTTGCCTATGTTTCTAATGCCTTTTGGTATTCAATGGACGCTATCGGCTCAATGGCAGCTTTTATTGGCTACACCTGTGCAATTTATTCTAGGGTGGCGCTTTTACCGTTCAGGCTTCAAATCTCTAATGGCTGGGGCCGGCAATATGGATTTATTGGTTGCTCTAGGGACTAGTGCTGCCTACGGCTTAAGCATTTACCAAATTCTTTCGACCTCAAATCCCCAGCATGAGCTGTATTTTGAAGGTGCTGCGGTCATCATCTGCATGGTCATGCTTGGAAAGTGGCTAGAAGCTCGCGCCAAAAGACAAACTAGTGAAGCCATTCGCGCCCTCCAAAAGCTTTGGCCAGAGAGCGCGAAGGTCATCGACCCCCATTTACCCATTAGCGAGGCCATGAGCCTTGATCAATTTCGCGACCTACCTTTAGACCAAGTTTTACCCAAAGATCGAATATTGGTATTGCCTGGTGAACGGATTCCAGTTGATGGCTTCATTATTTTTGGCAGTAGCCATGTGGATGAATCCCTCCTCACTGGAGAGAGTGAACCTGTGAAAAAACTAACTGGTGCAACGGTTATTGGGGGCGCCCTAAATGGTGAAGGGGTTTTGATTGTTGAGGCACAAGCAGTAGGGGTCGAAAGTGTCCTATCCAAAATTATTTCCTTAGTGGAGGATGCACAAACCCAAAAAGCTCCAATTCAAAAGCTTGTGGATCAAGTAAGCGCTATTTTTGTACCTAGCGTTATTGGTATTGCCATCGTGACTGGTGTAACTAACTGGTTGTACTTGGACTCTGCATCTATTGCAATTTTGCGTGCAGTATCTGTACTGGTTATTGCTTGCCCTTGCGCACTAGGATTAGCTACTCCTGCTGCAATCATGGCAGGCACAGGTGTTGCTGCTCGATTTGGCATTCTCATTAAAGATCCTCAGGTACTTGAACAAGCACATCATTTAGGTGTTGTTGCCTTTGACAAAACCGGTACCTTAACTATTGGCAAACCAAGATTGCTTTCTCTCATAGCCTTGGATTCACAAGTAACAGATAATGAGATTTTGGCAAGCGCTACAGGACTACAACTTGGAAGCGAACATCCCCTAGCCAAAGCCTTAATTGATGCCACCAAAGAACAGCACATTGCCGCCATTCCAAGCTCTGACAACAAAGCCTTACCTGGGATTGGCATCAAAGGAAAGCCTGTTTCAGGACCATGGGCTGGCACTCACATTCGCTTACAAAGCGTTGCCTCTTTAGAGGATCACCCCGAGCTTGATAGCATTGTTAAAAAGGCGAAGCCGCATTTTGAGCTTGGACAAACCGTATCCGTATTAATGAATACAGATACCTCTAAACCTATTGCCCTCTTTGCCTTTGGTGATGAACTCAAGCCTTACGCCAAAGAAGCTGTAGAAGCACTACATGCTATGCATATTCAAACTGTAATGCTCTCAGGGGACAATCTTGCGGCCGCCACACGGGTTGGTAGATCTATTGGGATTGATCGTGTATTTGCACAAATCATGCCCGGCAACAAAGCGGAAATTATCAATCAATTGCAGAACCCCTCAAGAGACGGTCAACGCCATTGGGTTGCGATGGTTGGGGACGGTATTAATGACGCACCAGCATTGGCGGCTGCGGATGTGGGAATGGCCATGTCAACCGGGACTGACGTTGCCATGCAAGCCGCTGGAATTACCTTGATGCGCGGCGATCCTAAATTAGTAGCGGATGCAATTGATATCTCCAAAAAGACTTGGAGAAAAATTCAGCAGAATCTGTTTTGGGCTTTCATTTTTAATGCTACCGGAATTCCCCTAGCAGCTCTTGGATATTTATCGCCCATGGTGGCAGGCAGCGCAATGGCTGTATCCAGTTTTTGCGTACTCAGCAATGCTCTACTTTTGAAGCGTTGGCGCCCACACCAGTAATCTGCGTCTAAAGAATTCTAAATGTTTTACTTTTGATTCTTACGAATTAATTCAATATCACCATAAAAAGCGCGCGTCTCTGACTTGGTGTTATCGGTATCCGTTAGTAAAGCTACACCAATGATTTGGCCTGGAGCCTCTCCATAAGCCAACCTATAGTCAGAGGCAAGATCACGCTCATGCTTGCGCCACTCCCCGAGGTTTTCCCAGCCAGAATCTACAACAATCATTTTGATTCTGGAGGTTTGAGCATTCTCCAAAACTGTATCAATAGGACTTTTGCCCGACCAAATGTACATTAAGGTCGCATAAGGAATTTCTTGCCCGCTAATCAGGCTAGCCATTTCAAAATTCAACTTTTCTTTGAGGGGTAACTTAGACTTATTACCATCAAAAGCAATTAATATTCTCAGCGGCGCATCATCATGATATCGATCAGCATTATCTGCATCTGCCATTGGCTGCAAAGCCTTCCATTCCCATTTCAGCCATAAGTTTTGGGCGGACCTTGGTCGTAATTTCACCGCTAATCCAGAGGCTGATGTTTTTGAATTAGCGCTTAATGCAGTTTTACCCTGGTAATTCTCTAGACGATATACCGTGTTCTTTTTATAAGGCGCAATCCGATAAAAATTCCAACCTGTAGGCGTTCCATCACGTGCGGTATTTGCAGAAAATTTAGGAAGACTCTCTTGTTCGGGGATCTGATCCATTTGAAGGGATTGGCCAGACTCATCCTGTATTGCGCTTTTATTTAAACCAGCGCAGCCCACAAGACCAAACCCCAGCCATAAAAGCAAAAAATAAATCCGTAAACCTGGATAAATAGATCGGCTTGTGGTGAATTTGATTTGATAGACCATAGTCAATTGTCCCAAATAATGGTTGAACTAAGTCTAAAATCGTTTGAGTTAAACCAATAAAGATCCTGATGCGCCATCACTCACCTTCCACTTGGGCAACAATATGCATTTTCGTTGCTGCCTTGGTGCACCTTGCACTAGGTTTCTCGATTGAATTTTCAGTTGATGAGGCGCATTACGCTTTATATGCACAGCACTTAGCATGGAGCTACTTTGATCACCCTCCCCTAGTAGGATGGATTCAATGGCCCCTAGTGGCCATGACCTCATCCGAAGGGGTGATTCGCCTTATCCCAGAACTGCTCTGGATACTCTCGGCTTATTTGGTCTATCAAGTTACCCTTCAAATTCATCGGTTTATTCAGGGGGCTAATGCTAGCTACCTTACAAGCGCACTTCCTTCCGAAAGCTCCTGCGCCTTAATGGCGGTATTGGTCATTATTGCCTCACCCTTACCCCATGTTTTAGCCATAGGCTTGCTCCCCGATACCCTACTTACTCCCCTGAGTCTGGGGCTAATGTTGATGGGTTTACGCTGGATTGCTAATGATCATTTCCGCCTAAGTGATTGGCTTATTACTGGCGTTTTGCTAGGGTTGGCTGGTCTGAGCAAATATACAGCTGCTTTCACAGCGTTTGCGCTTTTTTTGGTTTTATTAAGCACCCCTAAGAAATCCTGGTTCACTCAATCAGGATTTTGGTTAGCCATCTTGATTGCCCTTCTTTTTATTACTCCCGTGATTTATTGGAATTGGGCAAATGATTGGATTTCCTTCAAATACCAAATTGCCCATGGTAGCGGGGGGCAATGGGCATGGCGAAGAGTTGCCGCTTTTATAGGCATTCAGGTGGCGTGTTTTGGCCCCTTATTATTTATAGGGGGCTTTCTTTTTCTTAAGGATTGCCTCAATGCCCATAAAGCTGGCTTACTGGCTTTGCTGAGTTTTTTTGGCATCCCCTTTGCTATCTTTGCTGCCCTTTCTGGCGGTGGCAGCCTTCCCCATTGGACAACACCAGCATGGTTTTGCATAGCACCATTTGCCGGTATCGGCCTGATGAAGGCATGGTCCATGCATCATCGACTTACTATCCGAGCGTTATTGATTATTCAAATATTGCTGTGCTTAGTAGGCTTTGGTTTTGTTTTATCGGGGGGTATCCCCTCTACGGCCGTGAAATCCAATCCTATCGCAGACCTTTACGGCTGGAAGGATGCAGGACGTAGAGCGGCACAGCTCGCCCTAAGCAATCAGGCAACGGGCATAGCTGTTCAAAACTGGACCCTAGGAAGTCGAGCTGCTTGGTATGCCCGACCCTTGCCTATATACGTTTTGGATGAGCGCAAAGATCAATTTGACCTTTGGTTTGGTCAACTGGCAGCAGGCTCAAACATCATTCTGGTTAACTGGTCTGGAATGCCCTATAAAGCCCCGGTAGGAAGCAAATCTGCCTTTGAAGCATGCAAACACCTCGAAAACCTAGAAATCACCCGATTTGGCCAGCACTTATCTCAATTTGAGTTCAGTCTATGCAGGAATTGGCAAGGCCCAGGTTTGGTGGAGTAATTCACCAAATTCAAGACCTTAGGGGCTCAAGGCATTATCCTTACGCCTATGAGTTCACAACCGCAATCCACTCCAAATCCTCCGTCTGGGTGGAAAGCAATTCTGAAGCGCGCCTGGCCAACCATTCGCATATTTTTGTCAATTGCATTGCTCTGGAAGGCAACCAGCGGAATTGATTGGCATACCCTGCTCGATACCGAGATAAAAATGCAACCACTATGGTTTTTGGCGGCTATCGCAAGCATGGTATTTGCATTTATCTGCGGCGGATATCGCTGGGGCTTATTTATGCAAAAGGTAGGTTTCCCACGTCGCCTTAAATCTTATATCGGACTCTACTTTGCGGGAGGCCTCATCAATCAAGGTCTTCCAAGCACTATTGGGGGCGATAGCTATCGCGCTATCAGCGCTACCCATTTAAGCAATACAGGGACCTTCACTAAAGAAAAAGAGTTGGATACCCAACTTCATCACTCCGTAGATCTTGAACATGCCACCCCTAAATTGCGCTTAAGTTTTGCGATGGTATTGGTTGATCGTCTTTTGGGGTTGGCTGGCAACAACCTTTTGGGCGGACTGGGGCTTGTTCTTGGTGGCACAGTACTAGCTAGCTGGGGCACTCAATTGGGTTACGCCGTGCTATGTGTCATGGTCATAGCGGGATTGGTTATTGCCCTGGGACTCTCTTGGAATCCTACGCGAACTCTTTTGAAAAAATCCCTAGAACGTTTTCACATGGTCAATGCTATGCCAGGAATTCAATTTGCCTTCTCTGCACCCATCAACATTGCTCAAGCGACATTTGGTATTGGCATTCATTTTCTAACGATCCTGACTTTATTGTTTTGCTTTAAAGCCTATGGTGTTGATGCCCCAATTGAAAGCCTCATGATCGGTCTACCGGCATTAAGCCTACTGTTGATGCTACCGATTAGCATTTCAGGATGGGGCCTACGTGAAGCAACCCTCTCTTCAGTATTAGCACTGTGGGGTGTAAACCCATCCCTTACCGTACTTGCTTCAATTAGCTATGGCGCCATTACCGTTATTTCAGTATTACCGGGCGCCTACTTTTTATTTAAACGGAAATAATTTTTCAGAGTCAAATTATGAGTATTAGTGTCAATACCATGCGCGCCATCGACCACTGGGTCGGTGTACCACTCTGCGCATTAGTAAGCCCCTTTGTAGCTCTTGTCGACCGCATTAAAAACATTTTTTCCCGTGGTCCGGAGACGCCAAAAAAATTACTCTTTATAGAGTTATCAGAAATGGGTAGCGCAATTTTAGTTGACCCGGCCATGCGCAATGCACAAGCTCGTGGAGCCGAATTATTTTTCTTGATCTTCAAAAGCAATCGCGCAAGCTTAACCTTGCTCAATACGGTTAAACCTGAAAATATTTTTACCATCGATTCTTCTAGTCTTGGTGGCTTGATTAAAGACACCTTACGTTTTTTGATTATTGCGCGTCGTCATCGCATCGATACTGCCATCGACTTAGAACTATTCTCTCGCTTCACCGCCCTCTTAACCGGACTGTGTGGCGCGCGTCGTCGCGTGGGCTATCACATCTTTCACGGTGAGGGATTGTGGCGCGGCTTTATGCTGACACGTAAGGTGCACTACAACCCGCATATTCATATCACTAAAAACTTTCTCTCCTTAATTCATGCGGCCTTTGCAAAAGAGATTGAAGTCCCTTTTAGTAAGATTCATATTTCCGATTCTGAAGTGCGTTTAGAGCAAGCGATCATCAATCCGCAAGCCTTGAATAAAGTACGTGAGCGCATTGAAAAACTTGCTGCCGAGAAAAAGATCGTATTCACCTTTGGTAAAGAACGTGTGATCCTCGTCAACCCTAATGCGAGCGATTTGCTTCCTCAACGTCGATGGGCTCAACAGCGTTTCTCAGAACTGATTCAAAGCATTCATATTCAATACCCTCACGACCTCATCCTAATCACTGGCTCTCCAGCAGAATTTGTCTATGTTGAAAAAGTTCGTGCTGTTGCCAATGTAAAGAATGCAATCAATTTTGCAGGTCAAGTCAGCTTTGCTGAATTGCCTCCGCTGTATACCCTATCAGATGTAATGATTACCAATGATTCAGGTCCAGGCCACTTCTCAGCTGTGACCCCTTTGAGAACAGTAGTGTTGTTTGGGCCAGAAACTCCCGCTCTTTATGGCTCAGTTGGTAATTCAATTGCCATTACGGCAAATCTTGCTTGCTCACCATGCGTTAGTGCAGCAAACCATCGCAAGACACCTTGCCACAACAATGTCTGCATGCAGGCGATTACTGTATCTCAGGTTTTGGAAAAAGTGATTATTCAGTTAAATGAAGCCGATAAAGCGAAAGCGCGCTCAATTTAATGAGTCAAAAAAGGACTTACTCATTGGTGTGGTTTATTCCAATCCTACCTTTAAGTCTTGCTGCCATTTTGTATTTTGGAAATCAGCAAACTAGCTCCTTTATTTTTCTTAATCACCTCACTCAATTTTTTCCCGATACACTTTGGG
>CAIYZI010000108.1 GCA_903930665.1 uncultured beta proteobacterium | reverse complement strand
TCCTCTTTTGTCAATTTAAAGAAATTGGGTATTGGCGATCAGGTGCAGTGTATTTCAATGGCACCCGAAGATTTTCGTAGTGTCTTGGTGGCCCTGCGAAAAAGTAATCCCGATGAAATCTATTACTTAGCTGGGCAGTCCTCGGTAGGCTTATCGTTTGAGCAGCCAGCAGAAACCATGCAAAGCATTAGCTTGGGAACGCTCAACATACTTGAGGGGTTGCGCATGATGGATAAACCAATCCGTCTATATCAAGCCGGCTCGAGCGAATGTTTTGGAGATACCCATGGTGAACCCGCAAATGAGAGTACACCATTTCATCCAATGAGTCCTTATGCTGTTGCTAAATCTTCGGCCTATTGGTTGGTAAATAATTACCGCGATGCCTACAGCTTATTCGCATGCACTGGCATTTTGTTTAATCACGAATCGCCTTTGCGTCCAGAGCGTTTTGTAACACAAAAAATCATTCATGCTGTCAAAAGGATTGCATCTGGCAGCAATGAGAAGTTAAAACTAGGAAGATTAGATATTTCGCGGGACTGGGGCTGGGCTCCTGAGTATGTCGAGGCGATGTGGCTCATGCTTCAGCAGAATAGTCCGCAAGATTTTGTGATTGCTACAGGTAACACCATCTCTTTACAAGATTTTGTGGATACCGCATTTAGGCAAGCTAATCTGAACTGGAAGGATCACGTTATTCAAGACCCCAATTTATTTCGGCCTACAGACTTGGCAATTGGCTGCGCTAATCCCAGTAAAGCTGAAAAAGAATTGGGCTGGAAAGCCTCGACTCGTGGAGTCGATGTCGTCAAAAAAATGTATCAATCATTAACATAAATGCTAATTATGAAAAACTCTAAAAAAGTCGCCCTGATCACCGGCATCACTGGCCAAGATGGTTCCTACCTTGCTGAGTTCTTATTAGAAAAAGGTTACATCGTTCATGGCATTAAGCGCCGCGCCTCTTCCTTTAATACTGAGCGTATTGATCACATCTACCAAGATCCGCATATCAATCATCCAGATCTCATTCTTCACTATGGTGATTTAACTGATACCAGTAACTTGGTGCGCATTATTCAGCAAACGCAGCCTGATGAGATTTACAACTTAGGCGCGCAGTCTCACGTCGCCGTCTCTTTTGAATCTCCTGAGTACACAGCAGACGTCGATGCCATTGGCCCCTTGAGAATGTTAGAAGCCATCCGCATCCTCGGTTTAGAAAAGAAAACCCGTTTCTACCAAGCCTCGACTTCTGAGCTCTACGGTTTGGTTCAAGAAATCCCTCAAAAAGAAACGACTCCCTTTTACCCAAGAAGTCCTTATGCCGTAGCCAAGATGTATGCCTACTGGATCACCGTGAACTACCGTGAGGCTTATGGAATTTACGCTTGTAACGGCATTTTGTTTAACCATGAATCCAAACGCCGTGGCGAGACTTTTGTTACCCGTAAAGTGACCAGAGGCCTAGCCAATATCGCCCAAGGTCTAGAGAAGCGCTTATTTATGGGCAATATCGATGCCCTACGGGACTGGGGTCATGCCAAAGACTACGTGCGCATGCAATGGCTCATGCTCCAACAAGACAAACCAGAAGACTTTGTCATTGCTACTGGCGTCCAATTTACAGTGCGTGAATTTATCACCCGCAGCGCTAAAGAGCTAGGCATCACCCTCCGCTTTGAAGGGCAAGCTGAGAATGAAAAAGCGATCGTAGCAGCAATAGAGGGTGATAAAGCCCCAGCCTTAAAGGTGGGTGATGTGATCGTACAAATTGATCCGCGCTACTACCGCCCTACAGAAGTCGAAACCCTCTTGGGTGATCCCACCAAAGCTAAAGAAAAACTCGGTTGGGTTCCAGAAATTACCCTCGATCAAATGATTGTCGAGATGGTGGCCAATGACTTAGACCAGGCCAAGCAACATGCTTTATTAATCAAGCATGGCCATAGTGTGGCAGTAGGTAAAGAGAACTAATTGACTAATTTAACAAGTCACGCAAAACATGAAAATCATCTAACACGTGAGTAACGATCTCAATCAAAAGATTTATGTGGCTGGCCATCGCGGTATGGTGGGCTCAGCTATTGTGCGCCATCTGCAAGCCCAAGGTTTTACTAACATCATCGGTAAAACCCATGCCCAGCTCGATTTAACTAATCAAGCTGCTGTCGAAAACTTCTTTAAAACAGAAAAACCAGATCAAGTCTACCTAGCAGCAGCTAAGGTAGGGGGCATCCATGCCAACAATACTTACCCTGGCCAATTTATTTACGAAAACTTGATGGTGCAAAACAATGTCATTCATCAAGCCTTTGTGCATGGGGTAAAAAAACTTCTCTTTTTAGGTTCAAGCTGTATCTATCCCAAACTTGCCCCTCAGCCAATGTCTGAAGATGCACTACTCACAGGCAAGTTAGAACCTACTAATGAGCCGTATGCCATTGCCAAGATTGCTGGTATCAAGATGTGCGAGAGCTATAACCGTCAGTATGGCATCTCTCATGGGGTGGACTATCGCTCGGTGATGCCTACTAACTTGTATGGCCCTGGTGACAATTACCATCCAGAAAATAGCCATGTCATTCCAGCGCTACTAAGGCGCTTTCATGAGGCTAAAGTAGCTAATGCTCCTGAAGTAGTGATCTGGGGCACTGGCACACCAAGACGGGAGTTCTTATATGTGGATGATATGGCTGCCGCATCGGTCTTTGTGATGCAATTGGATAAAGCCATCTACGACAGTCAAACAGAGCCCATGCAAAGCCATATTAATGTGGGTTGTGGATCTGATATCACTATAGCGGAGCTAGCAAGCGCGGTGGCCAAAGCTACCGGCTATCAGGGCAATATTACTTTTGATCCCTCCAAACCTGATGGCACTCCTAGGAAGTGGATGGACTCGGGGAGGTTGAATCGATTGGGGTGGCATGCGAGGCTACCCTTAGAAGATGGATTGAAATTAGCTTATGCTGATATGGTGCATATGCTCTGCGCATCATAGTCTCGATTACTGAAGCGTGCGCCTAGATTCTGATTTAATAAGTTAGGTAGCGTTCAAGTGCTGTCTCAGGGATGTGCAGTAGTCTGCTAGCGCGATCACCAATTCCATATGAAATGATGATTCCATCAGAAGTTTTATTAATGCCCGCAGCAAATTCTATACCTCTGCGCGACAGAAAAAATGGCTCACTAATTTCAAGCAAATGCAATTGTTTAGTTAGTGTCACAAAGCTATGGGTATACGAACGCTTGCCATTTCGCATAATGGGGGAGTGATGCACCAAGCCCAAATAGACATTGCCATACTCAATAAATGGCGTTCCCCCACGCACCCGATGTGTTGGGCGGATTTTGGGTGAAATATTAATATTCAGGGTAGTTTTATCCACTTTGGCTATGCAAAATGGCTCAAAGCTATAAATTAGGTATAAATCACCATCATGAACCAAAGGAGACCAATTTTTTTCCAGGCGCATTCCTAGGGGCGAATCAAATGCAGTGGCCTGAACAATGGCATGATTTTCAATTCGACAAAGAACTTGGGATGTGATTTCTTTACCCTGATACAGGCGAAGCGCAGCCCCAATGCCCCAAAGTCCTCCTTGCCATAAAAATAGCCGTACATCACTAAGGCAACCTGAAATACACAATCCCTGCTTGCGAAGAAGTTCTTCATCTAGCTGGGTGCACTCAAGTGTTTGTAGGTCGGCATTGAGATAATGGAGATAGTTAATATCTTCTATTCCACGCTCATTTTCAATGAATTGAATATCGTTATAGCAGCGTAGGCGTGATGAGCGTGCTATTAATAGGTAGTCATTCTCAATTTTTACAAGACCTGGGTTGAGCGATGGGTTGTAAGTCTGAGTGCAAACTGAGAGTGGTTTCAAGTGATAGGCTTCACTTAAAACCTGGGGAAAAAAGAATTCAACCTGATTAATGAGGTTTGACTGATCTTTTTTGGTCACCCATAATTTTTCCTGCCACCGCCTACCCAGAAGAAGGCGCAGCAACAGGTGATCAATGCGGATGGGGTTTTTCACAATGGTTTCCTAGAGACCGAAGTCATGGGGTAGTTAATGGCTTGCATTGAGCTTATTGTATTTAGAATTGGATAAGAGGGCTGTATACCTTGTCAGAAAATCCCCTCTTGCCCAATCTAAGTACAGTGGCTCATACAGAAGTAGTCTACTGGTATGATGATTTCCTTGACCCCAAAAGCATGCGTTGCCCCCGAGTATTTTTAGGTTCCGAAAAATAGAACACTTAATCTGATTAATTGCCGTGAATAAAAAAGTGATTTTTAAATTGGAGTATGGCGGCCTTGGGGATCATTTGTTTTATAGCGCCCTACCAAGGATGCTCAAAGAGCAGGGCTTAGCAGAAAAAGTTTATCTCTCCGATCAAAGCAATTTTCGTAATCCCCAAATATTTGATCTGATTTGGAAAAACAATCCCTATTTGGATGGGATCAGTGATCAGCCGCCCACACCCTTGCAAGACAATCCCGCAAGTAAGCAGACCAAAATCGTTAATCTCATTTTTGAAAAATTTGGCATTACTTCCGAACAAGAAATCCCGGTGGAGGTTTATCCCAAACTAGAAGTAAATCCGGCTCTTGAAGACAATTACATTGATCTCAATTACGTTTCCTTTGTGGGCGCTTTTTCTTGGCTCGATAAGATCGGGGTATATCGCCAATATCCCAATCACGTGATCGTGAACCCAGATAGGCTTACACGTTGGTTATTACCAAAGCGCAAAATGATTTTTACTAAATCGCTATTGGAATATGCGCATTTAATCAACGCCGCCACTTCATTTATCACCTTGGCCTCGGGTGGGGCCACTTTGGCTGCAGCTCTAAACAAGCCTTCGACTATTTATTATGGTTATGGTCAAAATACCGTTTTTCATCATGAGATGCATCGCTATGTTCAGGTGGGCGGGAATCACATTTTTAGAAGACGACTTGCCCGCTTCTATGAAAAGCGCAATAGTCGGCGATTAAAGCGCTCTCGCAATAAATAGGTCAGTAAAGATTTCTAATTCTTATTACCTATCCAGCGTGTTTGCCAAAAATTGTCTGCAGGCTATTTGTATTGTTCAAAGAGTAAACTGCATGAATAAGGCACTAAAAGCAGGACCATCAATGGATCTTGCCAATGCTTGGGCTAAATAAAGGGGGTTGTAATGAAGTGGAGTGGGTTTGAGCACCTGCAAACGGGTAAAGAGAAATTCGCTCGAGAGCAAAAGAGGGTGGCATACAAGAAATTAAACCAAGCAGCCCCAAACTTATTTTTTTTGGCTAGCGATGGCTTGCCAATTGAGCCTCTGACTACGGGTGTTTATGAGCCCCACGTCAAAAAACTCATCGAGTTTGCTGCCAATGATGGCTATCAGGATTTTTTAATTGATATTGGTGCCAATATTGGCATGACCTCTGTGCAAAGTGGATTGTGCTTTAAGGAAGTGCATTTATATGAACCCAATCCAGAATGCATCAGCATTCTCAAATTAAATCTTCATCGGGCGCTCGGCAATCATCCCTATTACCTTCATGAATTCGGGCTGGGTCAGGGATCGCATGACACAGATCTGATGGTACCGCGCGGTAATCTAGGCGGCGCCTTTGTTCCAGGTCAAGATAATGGCCTGTCTCAGGAGCTTTTGGCAAAAAAAGATGGCTATCTAAGTGTTCAGGCCCAAAATTACCGCTCTCAACAAATTCGTATTGAGGATGCCAAAGAGCAAATGCAAGAGCTGTTCTCCAGCTTAAAAACCCGCAATCTCCTCTCTGGGGTCATTAAGATTGACGTCGAAGGATATGAGTCAACCGTGCTCTCGGGCATGCTGCCCTTGCCTGTGGGTATGCGCGCCATGATTATTTTTGAGTGCTGGGACCCCCAGTTTGATTTTGCGGCGCTACTAGCTAGACAAAATGGCAGAGCCACCGGTTTCAAGTTGATAGAAAAGCGCCATCAATACAATGTGTTTCGTCGCTTACTAAAAAAAGTGGCCCCGCAATGCGGCCCTGGAACGGCCCATACGCTCATTCCTTACGAGGGCGCCCAGAGTGCAGATGCCGCTGGCGATTTGGTCATGATCATTTCTGGATAATCAGAAGGTAAAAGTGCATCCCAACCAAAAAATAATATCTATACCTCAGGTCTTGGTTTTGACCTTGTGCACACTTTTTGCACTTTTGTATGGTGTCTGGCTCTTGCCCCATACCGTGTTTGTTCGTAATAGCTGCCTCGTAGGAGGCGCTCTTCTTAGTCTTCCCATCATTGCAAAACACTGGCGTTTACTATTTCAAAGTGCGGCAGCGCCCATTTGGCTAATAATCCTTTTGCTGATTTGGGTAACCATCCACCTCTTTTTTATTGGTCAAGAGTTTGATCGCCAGTACCTGGAATACACCACGATTTGGAAAAAGATTGCCATTGGCTGTGTGTTTGCATTGGGGCTTGGTTTGGCAATTGGCCAAAATACCAATCCAAAAACAGCAAAAACCTCTTGGGCCATCATTTATTTGGGTTTACTGCTTCCTAGCCTCATTTATTTTGGTAAATACATCTTGGGAGTCATCGCTCCGCACTATGGACTCACGCTTTCGCCTTACTTGATTCTCAATCCTGATCACTTGGGTAGCCCTTTTGGGATTTCGCGCGCAAGATATGTGTTCTTCTGTTTGCCGGCTATGGCTGTAGGTCTGGGATGTATCGCCAACGATTTAAAAAGAAAAATCCTTCATTGGCAATCAGCCATCTTCCACCTACTGAGCGTGCCTCTCACCTTAATGCTCTTCGAACTAGAGGGCGATCGACTGGGTGCATTGTATGGGCTGGCACTATTGGGCGTGTTTGCGCTGGTAGTTGCGCGCAATACGATTCAAATTAAAAGACCGATTCTGACGATGCTCGCCCTCGCTATGATGGTAGCAGCAAGCGTGTGGCTTGTGCAAAAAGTCACTTACCAAAGCCCGCTATGGCATCAATTTTGGGCCGATGCGAAGATGGCTGTCCAAGTCGATAAATACGATGCATGGCAAACCCGTGTGTTACCAATCAATGAG
>CAIYZI010000107.1 GCA_903930665.1 uncultured beta proteobacterium | reverse complement strand
GGATTTTACTTAAAAAATAGCCCGCTTATTGGGCTATTTAGTATTTCCTGTTTGCCTGGGGCCAAATCGACATGAGGGGAGGATCTTAGATCCTACCTAACCTCCTTTAGATTAAAGTCAGGATTTTGAATAATGCCAAACCGATTACCGAATGGATCTTTCACTGCGGCAACTTTAATGCCTTCTCCAACATCTGTGACTGGCTCAAGTGATTCAGCGCCAAGTTCTAACAATCTTTGAAAAGCATTTGTGATATCGGCCACACCCCATAGTGGCTGTGATCCAGTCGTAGATGATTCACCTTGTGGCAAAAGTCCAAGCTCAAACCCGCCCACCTGAAAGCCAACATAAAAGGGCTGATCAAAGTGTGGTCTCATCTCTAATACTTGTGAATACCAGTCTTTGGCTTTGGCTAAATCATTGACTGGATAAATGGCTGTTCTGAGTCCTAGGATCATTTAAGTCTATTTTGGGTTGCGTTGGGTAAAGCATAGCAAACCCACAATTGAAAAAACCACCCTAAAGTAGTTTTGGTGTTTCTTGTTGGCCCGGGCGGAATCGACCAAGGCTTAGGATTCTAGACTCTAGCTACCCTTCAAAGGCGTAACTTATCTCTAGCTCCTTTGATTGCAAAGCTTCAGGAGAGTATTTCAAAAAATTTTCTCGATGTCTTCTGTAAAACAAAAGTCCCTCTTTGATGCTGGCCACCGAGGCGCCTTGTTCAAGCATCCTATCCCAAAGATTCCAATCTTCTTGAGGATGGACGCCATCTTCATATCTTTTTTTATAGCCAATTTTTTGACCAAAATTTGTGCGGTACATCATTGACCCATGGTGCTGTTCTTGGCGATCCCAATAAAAGTCGCCCTGATAAGGCAGGGTCTCGCCGGGCACCCGATCTAATATTTCTTTTTTTAGTTCACCAGTTACAACAATGTCATAAGTAACAATATCGGTGCTCGCATTTGATAACAACTCAACTGCATCTGAACGCAACCAATTATCGGCGCCTATGAATAGCACATATTTTGTGTTGATTTGAGACAGTACGTCTTGGAAGTTATCCACTACCCCCAAATTTTTATGCCTCAATAGGTATTCAATATCAGGATATAGGCTTGGCAAATGATCGCAATCTAACCCGCCATCGTCAACAAATAAAATTCTTTCGGGACGAATAGTTTGTGAGAGTAGCGACTCAATGCAATGGGCTGCAAGGTGTCCGTATTTATAGGAGGCAATAACGACAGTAATCATGTTGAGTGGCATTAGAGCACGAAACTATTGCATTGACGCTCATAAAATCTCCCCTAGTCAAAATGAAAAACCACCCGAAGGTGGTTTTGGTGTTTCTTGATGGCCCGGGGCGGAATCGACTAGGGTCCAGGAAGTCAAATTCTATAAACCAATTTTCCTACTCTTTGCCCCAAGCGATATTTGTCCATATACGGTCATAGATATAGTAACTACAAGTCCAAACAATATTGATCACTATGGCTGGCATAACTGCCTGGGTCAAAGTTTGCCCTGTTATTAAAAGCATTGTGTAAGTAGCTAGAATTACCCAGCACCGATAAATCAGAGATTTGATGAGCGTTCGCTTGCGGGTATCTTTCATATTTAATCCTTGAAGTGATCGTTGAATCTTACCCAATAAATGAAAAAACCACCCGAAGGTGGTTTTGGTGGTTCCTTGATGGCCCGGGGCGTAATCGACAAGAGCCCAGGAGACTTTATTCTTTTAGAATTTATTGTTTAACCATTTCAAAGCATGATGCTACCCTTGATTTAGATGCGACTTGGGAATAGCAAATTTCTAAATTTTTTGCGTCTGCCAATTTAAACGTAAAGCTTCCTACTTCATTGACCATCACACCACTTTTCATATCTTTAGCATAAGCGCCAAGTATCACTTCTTTGTGTTTAATATCAGTTGGGTGCTTACTATTTGTTGCGCCAATAGAACCAACAAAGTTTCTCCCCTCTTCTCTGTCTATAACCAATACATACTCTACATTTCTGAAGCGTACAGTCTTTTCTTGACCTGCCTCGGTAGGGTGAAACAATCCAGAACCAGAGACGGCTGAATTGCTGACACCCTTCCAGGTGCCCAGCATATTAGATGGGGTCTGAGCACAGACGAATACTGGTAGCAGCCCAAAAACTGCTATGAGTAATTTCAACTTCACTTATATTCCCTTTTTAGAAGCCAAACATTATGTAGAAAGCTTGAATAAACATCGTAGCATAGGGTTTTACCGGCCGGCAAAACCAAATAAAAAACCACCCGAAGG
>CAIYZI010000106.1 GCA_903930665.1 uncultured beta proteobacterium | reverse complement strand
TGTATCTTGATCAATATCTTCCAGAAGGCAATGAGCGGCTCTGGACAAACGCGCTTCTGTATAACGGAAAGCTGCTGCCGAATCTCCGTCCATTGAGCCAAAATTTCCCTGACCATCAATCAAGGGGTAACGCAAGGAGAAGCTTTGCGCTAAACGTACTAAAGCATCGTAAGCAGATTGGTCGCCGTGAGGGTGAAACTTGCCTAATACATCACCAACGACACGAGCACTCTTCACCGGCTTAGCATCAGCACGCAGACCCATCTCGCTCATTGAGAACAAAATTCGACGTTGCACTGGCTTTTGTCCATCGGCTACATCGGGCAATGCGCGGCCCTTGACTACGCTAATGGCGTAATCTAAATAAGCGCGCTCAGCATAGACCGCAAGCGTAAGACTGTCTTTGCCATCTTCGTTTAAATCAACATGCTTTGGATCATGTGGGTCATTAGGCCCACCAGTTGATGCCTCTGGTATTGCTGGAGCTGGATCAACTTCAACAATATTCATTTCAATGGGATTGGAAAATAAATCAGCCTGCTCGGAGGCTACATCTTCACCAGGAGTTTTTTTATTTGTCATTAAATATCTGCCTCTACTTCATTGCCGCGCTCTTCTAACCATTCACGGCGCGCACCGGACTCAGATTTACCCATCAACATATCCATTGTTTTGATAGTTTCATCTTCAGTCCAGGCTCCTAAGGTCACTGGTAACAAGCGACGGGTATCAGGATTTAAGGTGGTATCCCATAATTGCTCAGCACTCATCTCACCCAAACCTTTGAATCGAGAGATCTGCCAGGAAGACTCTTTTACACCTTCTTTACGTAATTTATCTTCAATTGCTTGGAGTTCATTTGCATCTAAGGCATAGATTTTTTGCGCTGGCTTCTTGCCACGTGCAGGCGCATCCACCCTAAACAAAGGTGGCC
Organism: uncultured beta proteobacterium; assembly: GCA_903930665.1. Lineage (GTDB taxonomy): Bacteria > Pseudomonadota > Gammaproteobacteria > Burkholderiales > Burkholderiaceae > Polynucleobacter. The sequence goes on along the minus strand of CAIYZI010000106.1, from coordinate 1,182 downwards.
GAGAAATATAGATATGACCCAAATCAATCAATTTAGGGAAATGCTTATAAAACAAGGTTAAAAGTAATACCTGAATATGTGCACCATCAACGTCCGCATCTGACAAAATACAAATCTTGCCGTAACGCAAATTAGACAAATCCGGAGTGTCATTGGCACCATGGGGATCGACGCCAATTGCTACAGCGATATCGTGCACTTCATTGTTCGCAAAGAGGCGGTCGCGCTCTGCCTCCCAAGTATTGAGGACCTTTCCGCGTAACGGAAGAATTGCTTGGTACTCTTTGTTGCGACCCATTTTGGCAGAACCACCGGCAGAATCGCCCTCTACTAAGTAGATTTCATTCATGCCAATATCTTGGCTTTCGCAATCAGTTAACTTACCAGGCAATACTGCAACGCCTGAGGATTTTTTCTTCTCAACTTTTTGACCAGCACGGGTTCTCGCTTGAGCTTGTTTAATCACTAAGTCAGAAAGTTTGCGACCGTAATCAACGTGCTCATTTAACCAAAGCTCTAAAGCGGATTTCACATAACCGGATACCAAACGTACCGCATCACGTGAGTTCAGACGTTCTTTAATCTGCCCTTGAAATTGTGGATCAAGCACCTTGGCTGACAAAATAAAGGAGGCACGCGCAAAGACATCCTCAGGCATTAGCTTCACACCCTTAGGTTGCAAAGCATGCATCTCAATAAAGCCTTTAACAGCATTAAAAAGACCTTCACGCAAGCCACTCTCATGAGTACCGCCTGCTGGTGTGGGAATTAAATTGACATAACTTTCGCGAACTGGTGTGCCATCTTCAGTCCAAGTGACTACCCAGGCCGCGCCCTCCCCTTCGGCGAAAGAGTCATCTTCACCATTGCCAGTTGCGTATTGCTCCGCCTCAAATGGGGGAATGACTTCAGCGCCATGACCAGCTTGGGTCATTGCTTCATTTAGATAACCACGCAATCCCTGGGCATATTGCCAGGTTTGGCTTTCACCAGACTTTTCCTGGATTAAAGTGACCTTAACGCCCGGTAATAAAACTGCCTTAGAGCGCAACAAACGAATCAGCTCAGGCATCGGAATGACTGAACTATCAAAGTACTTACCATCAGGCCATGCACGCACACGAGTACCGTGGGCTTTATCTTCCTTACCTGCTGGTGAAGATTTGAGCTTTTCAATCACTT
>CAIYZI010000105.1 GCA_903930665.1 uncultured beta proteobacterium | reverse complement strand
GATCATCAAAATTTTTGGCATTTAGGTAATACCCCTTTTGAGAGGCAAATGGCTTGGTCCAGCTTTGTTAAGGAGGGCGCTCCTCATTGGGAGGATAGGCAGATTACGGAGTCTTTAATTCGTTCAAAGCCTTGGGTCAGCGATATCTTCGCAAAAAAACTCTTTAAAGACAGCCCAGGAATGGCTTTAATTCGTCGCCGAGGCCGTCCAAAGAAATTAAATTCTTTTAATTCAGCAAGTTAAGTATGGCTTATCGGAAAGTTGGCATACCTGTTCTGAAATAATTTTTCGACTCCGTCCCCTTTTAATAAATTCATTTTGGTGCTTGCCACTTTTAAATGGGACAGACTCATTTAATATCTATTGCATCAACATGGGTATTCACCTATATTTGATCTTCCAAATGTAATCAGGCCTTTAATGCCTCTCGGAAATATTATGACTACACAAATGAATTCAGATCTTCGTCCAATCGCTCAGGGCTTATATGACCCACAAAATGAGCATGATGCTTGCGGTGTTGGATTTGTCGCGCACATTAAGGGTAAGAAATCTCATGAGATCGTTGCTCAAGGATTAAAAATTCTTGAGAACTTGGACCACCGGGGTGCTGTAGGTGCAGATGCGTTAATGGGTGATGGCGCTGGTATCTTAATTCAGATACCAGACAAACTTTATCGCGAAGAGATGGCCAAGCAGGGCGTAACCTTGCCACCACTTGGTGAGTATGGTGTTGGCATGATCTTTTTGCCTAAAGAGCATGCATCCCGTTTGGCTTGTGAGCAAGAACTAGAGCGTACAGTTCGCTTGGAAGATCAGGTTGTATTGGGCTGGAGAGATGTGCCGGTAGATGTGAAGTTGCCGATGTCTCCAACTGTTCAAATGACAGAGCCATTTATTCGCCAGATCTTCATTGGACGCGGTCGTGACATCATGACTACAGATGCGCTTGAGCGTAAGTTGTATGTCATTCGTAAAACAGCAAGTCATGCAATTCAAGATTTGCACTTAAAGCATGGCAAAGAATATTTTGTTGCTTCGATGTCTGCCAGAACCATTGTGTACAAAGGCTTGCTCTTGGCAAACCAAGTGGGCGCGTACTACGAAGATTTGCAAGATCCACGCACAGTTTCTGCACTTGCATTAGTGCATCAACGTTTTTCTACCAATACGTTCCCGGCTTGGGAATTGGCTCACCCATATCGCATGATTGCTCACAATGGTGAGATAAATACCGTTAAAGGTAACGTGAATTGGGTGAATGCTCGCGAAGGTGCGATTAGCTCCCCGGTATTGGGCGATGATTTAAAAAAACTTTGGCCTTTAATTTATCCAGGTCAATCTGATACAGCATGCTTTGATAACTGCCTTGAGTTATTGGTGATGTCAGGCTATCCATTGGCGCAAGCCATGATGATGATGATTCCTGAAGCATGGGAACAGCATGATTTGATGGATGATAACCGTCGCGCTTTCTATGAATACCATGCAGCCATGATGGAACCATGGGATGGTCCAGCGGCAATGGCATTTACTGATGGTCGTCAAATTGGCGCAACATTAGATCGCAACGGTTTGCGTCCAGCTCGCTATTACGTGACGGATGATGACTTGGTCATCATGGCATCTGAGGCAGGCGTATTGCCAATTCCAGAAAGTAAGATCGTTCAAAAATGGCGTTTGCAGCCGGGCAAGATGTTCATGATCGACATGGAACAAGGTCGCATCATTGATGACATCGAGTTAAAAAACGCTGTGTCTAAAGCCAAGCCTTATAAGAGCTGGATTGATGCGGTGCGCGTTAAGCTTGATGAAGTTAATGCAAGCAAGGTGGATTTGGTGGATGAAAAAAACACCATTCGTCCTGCAGCAAAATTACTAGATCGTCAGCAGGCTTTTGGTTACACCCAAGAAGATATTAAGTATTTGATGGCACCGATGGCGATGAATGGTGAAGAAGCGATTGGTTCGATGGGTAACGATAGCCCATTGGCTGTGCTTTCCAATAAAAACAAACCTTTATATAACTACTTTAAGCAATTGTTTGCGCAGGTTACCAATCCTCCGATTGATCCAATCCGCGAAAATATGGTGATGTCTTTGGTGTCTTTCATAGGACCAAAACCGAATTTATTGGATACCAATAACATCAACCCACCAATGCGTTTAGAAGTGAGTCAGCCGATTTTAGATTTTGATGACATCACTAAGATTCGTCATATTGGCCACTACACCAACGGTAAATTCCGCTCATATGAATTAGATATTTGCTATCCAGCATCTTGGGGTAAAGCAGGTATTGAAGCGCGTCTCGCATCTTTATGTGCCGAGGCAGCTGATGCTGTACGTTCTGGTTACAACATTATTATTGTGAGTGATCGTCAGATTGATGCAGATCATGTAGCTATTCCGGCTTTGTTAGCGACCTCTGCTATTCACCAACATTTGGTTGATAAAGGTTTGCGTACTAGTGTTGGCTTGGTTGTTGAAACTGGTAGCGCCCGTGAGACTCATCACTTTGCTCTCCTGGCGGGTTATGGTGCAGAAGCTGTTCATCCATACTTGGCAATGGAAACATTGGCGGATATGGCTAAGGGCCTATCAGGCGATCTTTCTTCAGAAAAAGCCGTTAAGAACTTTGTTAAAGCGGTTGGCAAAGGTTTGCAAAAAGTCATGTCTAAGATGGGTATCTCCACTTACATGTCTTATACCGGCTCACAAATTTTTGAAGCAATTGGCTTAAATCATGAAGTGATCGATCAGTATTTCAAGGGCACTCCATCCAATGTTGGTGGTATCGGTGTATTTGAAGTTGCTGAAGAAGCTTTGCGTATGCATGCTGCTGCATTTGGCGACGACCCAGTATTGAGCAATATGCTTGAAGCTGGTGGTGAGTATGCCTTCCGTATTCGCGGTGAAAACCATATGTGGACGCCTGACACGATTGCAAAATTACAACATTCCACTCGTATCGGCGCAGAGAAGGGCTACCAGACTTATAAAGAGTACGCCAACATCATTAATGACCAAACCAAGCGTCAAATGACCTTGCGTGGTTTATTTGAATTCAAAGTGGATCCGGCAAAAGCGATTCCATTAGATGAGGTTGAGTCAGCTAAAGATATTGTTAAACGTTTTGCAACAGGTGCGATGTCTTTGGGCTCCATCTCTACTGAAGCCCATGCAACTTTAGCCATTGCTATGAATCGTATTGGCGGTAAATCCAATACCGGTGAAGGTGGCGAGGATCCAAATCGCTACGTGAATGAACTCAAAGGCATTCCAATTAAAAAAGGTGAAACCCTAGCGAGTATTTTGGGGGATGATGTTGTTCAAGCGGATATTCCTCTTTTGGATGGTGATTCCCTACGTTCTAAAATTAAGCAGGTGGCATCTGGCCGTTTTGGTGTTACTACCCAATACTTGCGCTCTGCTGATCAAATCCAGATCAAGATGGCTCAGGGTGCAAAACCTGGTGAAGGCGGGCAATTACCTGGTGGCAAAGTTTCTGATTACATCGGTAAGTTACGCTTCTCGGTTCCTGGCGTTGGATTAATTTCTCCTCCTCCACATCATGATATTTACTCCATTGAAGATATCGCGCAATTGATTCATGACTTGAAGAATGTGAATCCTGTTGCCGACATATCAGTGAAGTTGGTATCAGAGGTTGGTGTAGGTACCATTGCTGCTGGTGTAGCTAAAGCTAAAGCAGATCACGTTGTGATTGCCGGACATGATGGTGGTACTGGCGCATCACCTTTATCTTCCATTAAGCATTGTGGTTCTCCTTGGGAATTGGGGTTGGCTGAAACTCAGCAAACTTTGGTTCTGAATGGATTGCGTAGTCGTATTCGTGTACAGGCCGATGGTCAAATGAAGACTGGTCGCGATGTTGTTATCGGCGCATTATTAGGTGCTGATGAGTTTGGATTTGCAACTGCACCACTAGTGGTTGAAGGTTGCATCATGATGCGTAAGTGCCACTTGAATACCTGCCCAGTAGGTGTAGCTACTCAAGATCCAGAATTACGTAAAAAATTCTCTGGCAAGCCTGAGCATGTTGTGAACTTCTTCTTTTTTGTTGCTGAAGAAGCACGTGAAATCATGGCCCAACTGGGGGTGCGTAAGTTTGATGATTTAATTGGGCGTGTAGACCTTTTAGATACTCGCAAGGGCATTGAAAACTGGAAAGTACATGGCTTGGATTTCAGCAAAATCTTTGCTGCACCAAAAGTTGCTGCTGATGTGCCGCGTTTTCAAGTGCTTACCCAGGATCATGGATTGGCAAGCGCTCTGGATAACATCTTGATCGAGAAAAGCGAGCCAGCTTTAGAGCGTGGTGAGAAGGTCTCTTTCATTGTTCCTGTTAAAAATGTAAATCGTACAGTTGGTGCAATGCTTTCCGGTGAAGTGGCTCAGCGTTATGGCCACGCTGGATTGCCTGACGACACAATTCATATTCAGTTAAACGGCACAGCTGGTCAAAGTTTCGCCGCATTCTTGGCTCACGGCGTGACTTTGGATTTGGTTGGCGATGGTAATGACTATGTTGGTAAAGGCTTATGTGGTGGACGTGTCATTGTTCGTGCACCCCATGAATTCCGTGGCGATACCGCTAAGAACATCATTGTCGGTAATACAGTTTTATACGGTGCAATTGGTGGCGAGGCCTTCTTTAATGGTGTTGCTGGTGAGCGATTTGCGGTACGTAATTCTGGAGCAACTACAGTTGTTGAAGGAACTGGCGATCACGGTTGTGAATATATGACAGGCGGTACGGTTGTGGTTCTTGGCGCAACTGGCCGTAACTTCGCAGCAGGTATGAGCGGTGGTATTGCTTATGTCTATGATGAAGATGGTTTATTCGCCAAACGTTGCAATACCAGCATGGCGACTTTGGAAAAGGTTTTGCCTTCTGCTGAACAGATTGCAAAAATTCCACAAGCGCAATGGCATGCCCCTCTCGACGTAAAAGATGGTGGCGAACGCTTAACTGATGAGCAAATTCTAAAGAGCTTGATTGAGCGTCATTTCCGCCACACTGGTTCAGAGCGAGCAAAAGCGTTATTGGCTGATTGGGAAAATGCCCGTGGTCGATTCGTGAAGGTTCTGCCTACAGAGTACAAACGCGCTTTGGGTGAGTTGTGGGAAAAAGCTCAAAACAAAACTGTTGCGGCTTAATTAATACAGATATTCAGAAAAGATACTAAGGATTAGATATGGGTAAGGTCACTGGATTTATGGAGTTCGAGCGTGTCGATGAAACATACGAAGCGCCTACTAAACGTCTCCACCATTACAAAGAGTTTGTTGCCACATTGACTGAAGAAGAGGCAAAAGTTCAGGGCGCGCGCTGTATGGATTGCGGCATTCCGTTTTGCAATAACGGGTGCCCAGTCAACAACATCATTCCAGACTTCAATGACTTGGTATTTCACAATGACTGGAAGAATGCATTGGATGTATTGCAATCGACTAATAACTTTCCTGAATTCACCGGCCGTATTTGCCCAGCACCTTGCGAGGCAGCCTGTACCCTGGGTATTAATCGTGCGCCAGTTGGCATCAAGTCGATTGAGCATGCGATTATTGACAAAGGTTGGGAAAATGGTTGGGTTACTCCACAGCCTTCAAAAACCAAGACCGGTAAAAAAGTGGCTGTAGTTGGTGGCGGCCCAGCAGGTATGGCTGCTGCTCAACAGTTGGCACGTGTCGGTCACGATGTCACTGTATTTGAGAAGAATGATCGTATCGGTGGTTTATTGCGTTACGGTATTCCTGATTTCAAAATGGAAAAATGGTTAATTGATCGCCGTGTAGAGCAGATGCAAGCCGAGGGCGTGAAATTTGAAACAGGTGTTTTTGTTGGTAAAGAAGCGCTTGGTGCGGAAGTAAAAAATTATTCTACTAGGACTGTTACCCCAGATCAGTTGATGAAAGATTTTGATGCAGTAGTCATCACTGGTGGTGCTGAGAAGCCAAGAGATCTTCCTGTTCCTGGTCGTGAATTGGCTGGTGTTCACTATGCTTTGGAGTTCTTGATTCCACAGAACAAGGAAAATGCCGGTGATTTCCAAAATGAAATTCGTGCGACTGGTAAACATGTAGTTGTGATTGGTGGCGGCGATACGGGTTCAGATTGTGTGGGCACCTCCAATCGTCACGGTGCGACACAAATCACTCAGTTTGAATTGATGCCACAACCACCCGAAGTCGAAAATAAGCCTTTGGTATGGCCTTATTGGCCAACGAAATTGCGCACTTCTTCATCCCATGAAGAGGGTTGTGATCGTGATTGGTCGGTAGGAACGAAGCGTTTTGAGGGTAAAAACGGCAAAGTGGAAAAGCTCATTGGCGTCCGTTTGGAGTGGAAAGATGGGAAAATGGTTGAAGCCCCAAACTCTGAATTTGAAATTAAAGCCGATTTAGTACTTCTGGCAATGGGCTTCGTGTCTCCTGCTGAGCAAGTTTTGAATGCTTTTGGTGTTGAAAAGGATGCCCGAGGAAATGCAAAAGCTACTGTAGAAGGCCATCAGGCCTATCAAACAAACGTTTCTAAGGTTTTTGCGGCCGGTGACATGCGTCGCGGTCAATCTTTAGTGGTTTGGGCAATTCGCGAAGGACGCCAGTGTGCCCAGGCAGTAGACGAGTATTTAATGGGGTCTTCCGTTTTACCTCGATAATATCGAGGATATGAAGAGTAATCAGTCCGATTCGGTGGGTGTAAAGAAAAACCCTTTGGGAGAAGTTGTCGTTTCTATTAAGGACGTTAACTTTTCCTATGCCCCCGGAGAGCGGGAGGTCTTGTCGGGGCTCAATATGGAGTTCCACCGTGGTCAAGTCGTTGCGGTCATGGGTGGATCTGGCTGCGGTAAAACTACTATCCTGAGATTGATTGGTGGCCAGTTTGCTGCGCAGTCTGGTCAAGTACTCTTTGAAGGGCGCGATATTGGCAAAATGAATTCTGCTCAGTTGATGCATGCTCGTCGTCGGATGGGGATGTTGTTTCAGTTTGGCGCATTATTTACCGATCTCAGTGTTTTTGAGAATGTTGCCTTTCCCTTGCGTGAACATACAGATTTGAGCGAAGACCTTTTACGCTCTTTGGTTCTGATGAAATTAAATGCAGTGGGTTTGCGTGGTGCACGAGATTTAATGCCTTCGCAAATCTCTGGAGGAATGGCTCGTCGTGTAGCGTTGGCTAGAGCAATAGCTCTAGATCCCCCTTTGATCATGTATGACGAGCCCTTCGCTGGCTTGGATCCTATCTCTTTGGGGATTACCGCCCGATTAATTCGAGATTTAAATAATGCTCTGGGCGCCACAAGTTTGTTGGTGACGCATGATGTAGAAGAAACTTTTGAAATTGCCGATTATGTCTACTTTATTGCCAATGGTCGTATTGGAGCAGAGGGTACGCCAGAAGAGTTGAGCCGCTCTACAGATCCTTTTGTGCGCCAATTTTTAGATGCGTCGCCTGATGGACCTGTGCCATTTCATTACCCAGGGCAAACTTTGGCCGAAGATTTTGGGGTGAATATTTAATGGCTCCATTGCATCAAATTCTCGATTTACTGGGGGATTTAGGTTTTTTTGTCCGTCGCAATTTAACAAGTCTTGGTTTGGCTGCGCGCATGTTTATGGCGGTCATTTGGCGCTCTGGTTTTTTGTTGAAAAGACCACGCCTCGTTTCTGATCAAGTGTTGTTTGTTGGTAACCATTCATTTGTCATCATTGCGGTTTCAGGTTTGTTTGTTGGATTTGTATTGGGTTTGCAGGGCTATTACACCTTAAATCGCTATGGATCAGAACAGGCTTTGGGCTTATTGGTCGCCCTTTCTTTAACTAGAGAGCTGGGACCTGTAATTACTGCTTTGTTATTTGCAGGGCGTGCAGGCACTTCTTTGACGGCTGAAATTGGCTTGATGAAGGCTGGCGAACAACTTAGTGCAATGGAAATGATGGCTGTTGATCCTCTAAGTAGAGTGATTGCACCGCGTTTGTGGGCGGGTATTATTGCAATGCCTATTTTGGCGACGATCTTTACGGCAGTCGGTGTGATGGGTGGCTATTTTGTTGGTGTGCCTTTGATTGGTGTCGATTCTGGCGCCTTCTGGTCGCAGATGCAAGGTGGCGTAGATCTATTTTCTGATATTGGTAATGGTTTAATTAAGAGCGTAGTGTTTGGTGTTGCGGTAACCTTTATCGCGCTCTATCAGGGTTATGAAGCAAAGCCAACACCTGAGGGTGTTTCGCAAGCAACTACACGTACTGTAGTGATCTCTTCTTTATCGGTTTTGGCATTGGATTTCTTGCTGACCGCAATGATGTTCTCGAATTAGAAAGAATAAACAGGGGATCTTATGAGAAAAAGCGCAATTGATGTTTGGGTGGGAATTTTTGTTGCCATTGGTTTATTGGCTGCATTATTTCTAGCGCTAAAAGTTGGCAATATGAATGCAGTCTCATTTGCGCCCACTTACAAAATTTCTGCAAGGTTTGACAATATTGGCGGTTTAAAGCCACGTGCACCGGTTAAAAGTGCGGGCGTAGTAGTGGGTCGGATTGCGAACATCTCTTTTGATGACAAAACTTATCAAGCCACAGTGGTGATGACAGTTGAAGATACTTATAAGTTCCCAACGGATTCCGCAGCGAAAATTTTGACCTCTGGCCTGCTTGGTGAGCAATACATCGGTATAGACGCTGGTGGATCTGATGATATGTTGGCTGATGGCGGCAAAATTAATCAGACTCAATCTGCAGTGGTTCTTGAGAATTTAATCAGTCAGTTTTTGTACAACAAAGCTGCTGATAGTGGGCAAGATAAAGGCGCAGGAAAATGATTTTCTTGGGCAGATGGGCTAAATCTTTCGCATTGGCAAGTGCAGCCTGCCTGATGGTTGGTTGCGCGGCTATTCCGGCTGGTGTTGAGCCTTCTCCCAATGATCCATGGGAGCCCTTTAACCGTTCCATATTTGAATTTAACGAAAATCTAGATGCCTATTTATTAAAACCCGTTGTCACTGGCTATCGTTTTGTCTTGCCAGAATTTGTGCGCGAAGGAGTCTATAACTTCTTTAGTAACTACAACGATATCTACACTGCATTAAATAATTTACTGCAGGGTAAGCCTAATGATGCATTTCATGACCTGATGCGGGTGGTGGTTAATACAACCTTTGGTTTAGGTGGTTTAATTGATATGGCGACACCTGGCGGCCTAGAAAAACATAAAGAAGATTTTGGCCAGACCTTTGGGGTTTGGGGTATTCCATCCGGTCCTTACGTCGTTCTCCCATTTTTTGGCCCAAGTTCTGTGCGCGATACTTTTGGCACGGTTGCTGACTTAGAGTCTGATTACTTGTTTGGTTATGTCAAAAATATTGGAGTGCGCAATAGCGTTACGGGATTGCGTGTGGTTAATACACGAAACACTTATTACGAAGCAGGAGATTTACTCGAGGGTGCGGCAATCGATAAATATAGCTTTATGCGCGATGCCTATATTCAAAGACGTCAATATCAAATTAATGAGGGGCGGGAAGATGATGAGCCACCTATGCCTCCTTATGAGAATGGCTACGAGTAAGCTAAGGAAATGGTAAGGGGCTAAAATTGACCCCAATTTAAGGGTTTGATCAAGGACATATGAAAAGCTATAAAACAATTCAAAAGTGGTTTGCTTTAGGCTTATTTTTAGTCTCAGGAGTACTTTGCGCTCAAACCCCAGAGCAATCGACCCCACCAGATGTCCTAATTAAGATGGTTGTTACGGATGTCATGGCATCTGTTAAGGCTGATCCAGAGATTCAGAAGGGTAATATTCCGAGAATTGTGGACTTGGTAGATAAGAAAATCGTTCCTTTTACAGATATGCGCCGCACTACTGAAATGGCAATGGGGCCAAATTGGAAAAAAGCGACCCCTGAACAGCAGGCCCAATTAACTGGTGAATTTAGGAATTTATTAATTCGCACCTATTCAGGTGCCTTGAGCCAGTTACGTGATCAAACGGTGCAATTTAAGACCTTACGTGCTGCACCGGATGACAATGAGGTGGTGGTAAAGACCGTTGTCTTAGGTCGTGGAGATCCT
>CAIYZI010000104.1 GCA_903930665.1 uncultured beta proteobacterium | reverse complement strand
GGCAAAAAGATTGCCTTAAACAAAGGATCCAATGTTCATTATTTGCTTATTAAGGTGCTTGAGAAGAATGGCCTGAAATATAGCGATGTTCAGCCTGTATTTTTAGCGCCTGCGGATGCTCGTGCTGCTTTTGAAAAAGGCAGCGTAGATGCTTGGGCAATTTGGGATCCGTTCCAGGCTGCGGCCGAGATTCGGATTGGTGCCAAAGAGCTGGCAAATGGTTTAGGCGCTGTAAATAATGTGAATTATTTCTTGGCTGCCCGCTCGTTTGCTGAAAAGAACCCGACTGTAATTAAGGCATTGTTTGCAGCAATTGCTGAGCAAGGTGCATGGGTAACTAAAAATAGAAAGGCTGCAGCAGAGGCTTTAGCTCCAATTCAGGGGCTCACGCCTGATGTGATTGAGTTAAGTTTGTCACGCTATCACAACGATATTTTGCCAATTAATGCCAAGGTATTGGCAGAGCAACAAAAAGTTGCTGATGTATTTTATGAGCTGAAATTAATTCCTCAGCCAATCGTTGTAAAGGATGCCGTATTACAAACTGAGAAGGCCAAGTGAAAACTATGAAGTTCATTGGGCAAATACGCAAACAGGGTGCTTTGCATTTGTTGGGTAAGTGGCTGCCACTAATTTTGATTATTGCTGCTCAATTTTTGGCAGTTCGTCTCTACGCAGCCACTCCAGAAGTTGAGAAATCTCCACCGCAAATACGCATTGGATTTCAAAAGAGTGCCATCAATTTAATTTTGCTAAAACAACGGGGGACATTAGATGCATTGTTTCCTAATAGCAAAGTGACTTGGAGTGAGTTTCCTGCTGGCCCCCAATTGTTAGAGGCACTCTCCGTCGGAAGTATTGATTTTGGTTTGACTGGTGATGCGCCTCCTGTCTTTGCGCAATCTGCAGGGAAGGATGTGATTTATGTTGGGGCAGAGCCACCTAAGCCCAAAACCTCAGCAATTTTGGTACCAGCCAATTCCAGTATCAAAACGTTGAAAGATTTAAAGGGTAAGAGAATCGCATTTCAGAAAGGCTCTTCTTCCCATAACTTGGTGGTGAGGGCGCTAAAAAAGGCCGGTTTGTCATGGAGTGATATTGATCCTGCTTACTTACCGCCAGCAGAAGGGCGCGCCGCTTTTGAGAAAGGAAGCGTTGATGCATGGGCCGTTTGGGATCCCTACTATGCAGCCGCAGAATTATCTAGCTTTAAGCCGCGAGTCCTAACAACTGGGGAAGGATTGTCTGATAACAATTCCTTTTATTTAAGTTCAGCTTCATTTACACAAAATTATCCAGAGACCATCAAAAAACTTCTGGTTGCATTAACCGAGGCCGATCAATACATTTCTTCTAATAAAAAAGAGTCTGCAATTGCCTATTCCAATTACAGCGGACTGCCTTTAGACGTTGTCTATCGTTTTGTTGACAGAAGACCGGTTGCGCCAACTACCCCATTATCTGCAAAAACGATTGCCGAACAACAACGCGTTGCTGATGCTTTCTATCAATTGGTATTAATTCCAAAGCCAATTGTGGTCAGCGAAGCGGTTGCTAAACCTATTGCTGGTAAATCAAAGTAAATGTATGAGTAATCAGACTTTTAAGAATATAAGCAAAGCGATAGTGCCTTGGCTTACCCCCATTTTTTTGATTGTGATCTGGCAATGGGCGGCTCAATCCGGATATCTTTCAACTCGAATTTTGCCTTCCCCGTTATCAATTGGTCAGGCATTTATTAAGCTAACGGAATCCGGGGAGTTATGGGTTCATGTCAAAACCAGTACATGGCGTGCTCTCTCAGGCTTTGCGGTTGGCGGAGGGCTTGGGTTAATTTTGGGTTTAATTACTGGATCATTTAAGAAGGCTGAGGTTGTTCTTGACACCACGTTGCAGATGATTCGAAATATTCCGCCATTGGCGCTCATTCCATTAGTCATTCTTTGGTTTGGGATAGATGAAGTAGCTAAGTTGTTTTTGGTTTCTGTGGGTGTTTTCTTTCCGGTTTATCTCAATACCTTTCATGGTATTCGCAACGCCGACCCAGGTCTGATCGAGATGGCTAAAAGTTATGGCCTCAAAGGGTTTTCCTTGTATTGGCATGTCATATTGCCTGGCGCCCTACCTTCCATTTTGGTTGGGGTTCGTTTTTCTCTTGGCCTTATGTGGGTATTGCTCATTGTGGCTGAAACAATTTCTGCGCAATCAGGTATTGGATACATGACGATGAATGCGCGCGAGTTTTTGCAGACCGATATTGTCTTGGTGGGCATCTTGGTTTATGCCCTTTTAGGAAAACTAGCTGACGTTTTGGCTAAAAGTTTGGAACGCTATTGGTTGCGCTGGCACCCTGGCTACCAATCGGCATGAGACTAGAGGCTTATATGCAAAATAATTCGGTTGAGCTTAAGGAAGTTAAGAAAGTGGAGGATGTTTCCAATACGCAAAATGGGGTATCACTAACCATGCGAGATTTGAAGAAGCGTTATGGTGATCGTGAGGTCTTAAAAGGTATTAATCTCGATATTGAGCCAGGAGAATTTGTTGCGATTGTTGGTAGAAGTGGGTGTGGAAAAAGTACTTTACTTCGATTGGTCGCTGGGCTTGAGGCAACTTCTTCTGGAAAGCTCGTATTGGATCATCAGTACCTTCCAAATAATTCAGATACCCGAATTATGTTTCAAGAGGCACGCTTATTGCCGTGGAAGAAGGTAATTCAGAATATTGCGCTTGGCTTAAGTGCCGGCATATTACAGCAAGCAAAGGATGTTCTTCAGGCAGTAGGGCTAAGTGATCGAGCTGAT
>CAIYZI010000103.1 GCA_903930665.1 uncultured beta proteobacterium | reverse complement strand
TGATAGTGCTGCATCTTTGGCTCTTGTATATTAGCCCTGGCTCATTAAAAGTCACCAATAAACTTGAGTATTTTTTCGTTTAGTAGCGCGCTAAAGGCGCTGACTTTGCCGCTCTCTGAGCTTGAGAATAACTTGAGAATTAGATGAAATGCGGTATTTCAATACTTATCTGAAATCATAGGTTTTAATTAATGAGCGCTCTTAGATAGAGGCTTTTGTACAAACGCTACCATGGAGCCAATAAGAAGAATACAGCTTGATATTAAAAATCCAATAGTCAAACTTCCGAATTTATCGGCAATCCATCCTGTCAATGTTGGCCCTATTACCTGACCAATAGCAAACACCGTGGTGAATACGGTAATTCCAGAGACCCATTGCTGTTGAGGGAGGTTGTGTTTAACAAATGCTGTAGTTGCTGCTACAGCAGAAAGAAAGCACCCTCCAAAAATTATTCCCGAAAGATAAATGGTGCAGATGCTTGTTAAGCTCAACAATTCGTTTTTATGTAAATTTATAGCAATAATTGCTGGAAGAAAACTTGCAAAGGCAAGCAAACCGTTGAGTATTCCAAGGGAACTTCCCCCTTTGTAGTTGTCAAGCATCTTGGCCCATATTTTGGATGAAACCATGACGCTTAAACCTAGCAGTCCATAGAAGAGATAGATGAAGTTGCTACTCATACCCATTTGTTTTAGAAGGGCGACGATAAAAGTCATATAACCTATATAGCCCATTCCAAAGCAGCAGTAGCCTAAAATAATTTTTCCGTAGCTTGATATAGCTGCTGACTGATTGATGTTTTTTTGAGATGTTGATGGGTGAATAGACAGGCTTGGTTTTATCAATATGAGTGAAAATAGAAAGCCAATAAATGCAAGTACCCACCAGCCTAATTGCCATGTATGAGCCCACTCCTGACTAGCTGCCCAATGAGTAGCTACTGGAATGATTAAGCTTGATAGCACTATGCCTATGCCAGTGCCGCCATAGTAAATTCCAAGGACCAGCCCTGATTTCAAATGATGCATGCTACCAAGCTGAGCAGATAGGATCCCGCCACCAACAAATACAAAAGCGCTAAAAATCCCAGCAAAAAGTCTTAAAAGAAATAGTTCATAGGTACTGGAAACTGCGCCTGATAATCCTAGTAATAAAGAGGTTATAAGGGCAGAAATAATAAATATTTTAGAAGGCGACGTCCTTTTAAATAGCCGTGGGCACAATAGGGCGCCCAGAAAGTATCCTCCTGCATTTGCGGTATTCATGGTCCCCGCAACCAGGTATGACCAACCTAAGTCTTCACGCATTATTGGTAAAAATAGCGCATAAGAGAATCTGGCTAGACCAAGAGATATGGCCGCACCTAATGCTAGTGCAAAAGCAGTTGTAATTGGTTGACGCTCTGAAAAATGTGCATATGTATTCATGTCGCTTAACGATAGCAAACTTTTGAGTGCAAGATGAAATAATGGCATTAGTTCGTCCAAACCCCGCTAATAGAAGCCGCTATTCAAGATTTTTTTAATAGCGCTAGATCGTGAGTGAGGAAGTTATAAGTAGGGCTAAAGCAGAGGTAAGGCAGTAAATCAAGGATTAATGGGATATTTACAAATCATCTTTTCCGGCATCATTCCTATCTTCCTTATCATTGCCGATCAAAATGCATGATTTAGTCTCGGAGTTCATCTTTAAGTTGAGATGAGGTTAATTGGTTGA
>CAIYZI010000102.1 GCA_903930665.1 uncultured beta proteobacterium | reverse complement strand
TGGGCTGGGAGACAAAATTAGACATTGATCGCATGTGTAGCGATACGTGGAATTGGCAAAAAAATAATCCTACCGGGTATTGATTCGCCAACGCGCAATACAAATGCCAGCATCTGCTGGCATTTGTATTTTGAAGAGCCTACTCTTTTAGCTCACCCTCCCACTTGCTGACCACCGCAGTAGCGAGAGCATTACCCAGCACGTTGGTAGCAGAACGAGCCATATCCAAGGAGCGATAATCATTTTGATCAAACTGAAATAGATATCTGTCAATATCGAGATGTAGTAAACATACTGACTTGATAGTCCCGATTGGGCGCCATACCAATTGATGAGGTAGCCAAAAAGTCCTGCCAATAAAAAAGCTTGCGAAACCAATCGCAAGCTTTTTGTTTGGCTTTACGCTCATTACTTCAAAGCAGTGATCTCTTCAACTTTCCCAGTATCGCTTACCTTGCGATAGACTGGCGCTTTTGCTGTGTCAGCTGCACTACTTTGGGTGGATTGAATTTGATGTGATAGGTGCAATCTGAGGCCGGATGAACAAGACGACCACTCATGCGATGAATGATCGCACCAAACGGTACATCGATTCAGGAGATTTTGGGCTAGATCAAGTAAAACGCACTTTTGGGCCTGCTTAATGCCATGAATCCTGTGTAGATCGGTATGCAGTGAATCTCTTCCTCCATCATAATCAGAGACCGCAGCTTGGGGATATTGAATCTTTTGAGAGTGCCCTCAAAGTGCTCAAGTGGTAGTAATTTCTTCTATCACTCGTACAAAATGTTTTGCAAATATTGCGGGGCTTCCTAGCGAACTCGTTAAAAATCTCTTTCTAATAGATGCGCGAAGTTGAGAGAGCGCCTCTAGATCGCTAGTAAGTTTGATTGCTTGGGCTGTAAATTCTTTAGCGCTGCTAGTGATGTATTCATCTAAGTCAATTTGATGCAGGATGCTGGCCGCTTGATTAGATGCAGGTGTGCTACCAGTTCTAGTAAGAACGGGTACGCCCATCCATAGTGCCTCACAGCAGGTAGTGGCACCTGAAAATGGGAATGTATCTAGAGCAATGTCAACCTCGTTATAAAAATGAAAAAGAGACTCATGATCGCAATCAGAATAGAGCTCAACCCTGGCATTTTCAATTCCGAGACCAATAAAAGTATTACGAATAGATTTTCTGACATGAGGGTCTTGGAGGGATTTCCAGCGTAATTGAAGCTTAGATTTTGGAATTGCTTTTAAAGTAGTCGCCCAAGTGTTTAAGCAGGTTTGGCTAATTTTGGATGTATTGCAAAAGCTGCCAAAAGTAATTACTTTATTTTGTAAGGCTGGTAATGGCGCTATCTCAATAGCATAAGGAGCTGTGTAATTAAAGCGAGAGCACTCGAGTTCATAGACTTTTTCAGTAAAAAAATCATTTGGAACGCCATCCAGGTGCTTTTTATCAAATATCACGCCGTCAATTTCTGGCATATAAGTTGATGAGAAGTAGCCGAGATAACTGAGTTGCTTTGGAGCAATGCGTTGATTAAATATTTGCAATCTACCACCAGCGGTATGTCCCGATAAATCAATTAAAACATCATTTTCATCTTGTTTCATTTGATTGATTAACTCTCCATCATTCATCTGACCAATAAAGCGGAATTCTGATGCGGTAGATATGATTGTTTGCGTTAATGGATCGATCTGATGATTTGTATAGTAGACAACGGTTTTGTAATGCGCGCTTAGTTCTTTTAGAAGGGCTACAAAGAACCAGCCAACAGGGTGTTGCCTCATATCGCCTGAAATAAATCCAATTTGTAATGGATGTCCCGAGGATTTATTTTTAATTGGGGGGGGTGTGCGTTAATTTTTCAGTATGTTTTAGAGCATGCCTAGCTATGACAATATACTTTTCTGGCGCTTCAGAATAATTTGAAAGCATCAAAATATTGGAGATCGTGCTGAAATCAAAAATACCTTTTTGAATGCGCTCAGCCAAAATTTCCAAGGCTTCAGTTACCCGCATTTGTTCGCAAAGACTAATTGCTAGATTGTTGATTGCGCCCATGCTTAACTTTTCTCTCTCAATAACCTGAAGCACTTCAGATGCTTTGGATGGCTTTCCAATATTGATATAGGCAGTTGATAATGCTGTTCTAGCCCTTTCTTCACAATGGGTCGAAAGCAGTGGGCTCAAAATGGCAAGAGCATCTAAATACCTCCCTTGTGCGAGGAAAATATTACCCTTTTGTAATTTTGCCTCATGCAAAATAGCAGCATCAAGATTTTCAGTTTGATTTACCACTACCAGTGCTTCATCTAACTTTCCAAGACCCATGAGTGCTGATGAGAGCTCCAAATACAATACTGCATTAAAGGGTGTCAATGAGATGAGTTCTTGATATTTACTAATGGCTAACTCGAATTGTCCTGACAGAAGATAATTGCGTGCGACTTGGGCATCAATTTGCATATTCATAGATCTTGAATTGTTAAATGCAGATTATTGTGGATGCATACAGTGCAAAAAGAATGTTGGTATTTCAATGCTTCAATTTTGCTGGTGGTATGTTCCATAAAATAGATCTTTTCATTTGCTTTTTCTGATAAATCTTGGGTTGTGCCACAACATAGAGAAACCGAGCCATCATAATTAATGGCAGTCATATTAAAGCGTAACTCGCAATCCATATTTCCAGATCTTTTTGGCGTTACATTTTTAACAATGCTATTTGGATGAAAAAATAGCTGCGCCTCTATTCCGGATGGTTTCTCATCACCTTTTTCAATCAAGGATAGCGCTTTTTCAATGGGGGCCATGATGGCGTAAGATGGCCTATATCCAAAGCCAAATTGGTTTGCCAGCGCTTGAATTTGCTCCATTTCCTCGACTGTATTTTTATAGAGATGGTGCCCGATCCAAATTTCAGTCGTGGATTTATTGCGGTCTCTAGCAAGTGCCAGCGTTTCAAAATTGGCTATTACAGTATTGATGTTTCCACGCTCGTGTGTAATGCCATAAATCTCCTGCTTTAAACTCGATATAGATACCTTTAATCTAGTTGGATTTGCCTGCATCAGTTCGTTGATGCGATGGGTTATGTTGAGATTGGTTGAAATGAAAGAAGTCAGCTGAGCACTGTGAATGAGCTTAATGTAATCTGGGAGGCGCTCGTTTAGTAGTGGTTCACTCCAGTTGAATAACCAAATATCAGGGGAATATTCCCCGCTTTCCATGCAAATCTTATTTAAGATATCGGCAAATAATTCCTTTTGCATTAAGCCCTTTGCCATTCCATCTTTATTGCCGATTGGGCAGGTGGGGCAGCGTAAGTTACATCCCCCCACAATATCAATTGCATAGACATAAGAGTTTGACTCTATCGGACTATAGCGCTCAAGTTGTTTTTTTTGAGCAGGACTATAGATCGTCTTTTCTAGGTAAGCTGGGATCTCAATTTGCTTTTTCAGTACATTGAAATCTGGAATCTCAAGTTGATGAATCGCTGCATATTCTAGCCATACTTGGGCATGTTTTTTATAAGCTTGTGCCAAATAGATTTGAATGAGAAGATGAACTGCTTTATTTCGGTCAATTTCATTTCCAGCGTCTAGGGCAAAAGCATCTTGCACAAGAGCATCACCTTTTAGGTCTCCGCGGCGCAGTAGTAATGTACCCATATTAAAGAGTGCCCCTGCATGCCGAGGGTTAATACGGAGAGCCTGTGCATATAAGTTTTCAGCCCTTTCTGTTAAATTGAGCTGATAACATTCGGTGGCCTCAAGGAGTAATTCATTTAATGTTTGTGTACTCATTGCACTAATTTAATGGAATATTATGAAATTCAGTAAACCCTCACCACTAAGCCTATTTCTGCTTGCTATGTCCGCATCCGGTGGGGCATATGCAGTCAACTGTACCCCTGGGACCTATAGTTCAACTGGCCAAGATACAGCACCTGGTGGATGTATTCCAGCTTCCGTCGGTACTTATGTTTCAACTTCAGGGGCAACCGTTGCAACACCGGCAGCAGCTGGTTACTACGCCCCCGTTACTGGTCTGACTGCGGCCCTTTTGGCCCCAGTTGGCTCGTATGTTCCCGGCACAGGCGCGTCTGCTCCAACACCGGCACCAATTGGTAGCTACGCCCCCGTTACTGGTCTGACTGCGGCCCTTTTGGCCCCAGTTGGACATTTTGTACCTAGCGTCGGTGCAGTTGCTGGTATACCAGCTGGACCTGGAACTTATGCCCCCACTACTGGTATGTCAGCTGCGCTGCAAGCCCCAGTGGGAACTTATGTTGCTATACAGGTGCAAGCGCTCCAACACTTGCGCCAGCCGGTAGTTATGTCCCCACCACCGGGCAGACTGTTGCTCTTTTAGCCCCAATTGGGTCATATGTTCCCAGCACGGGCGCATCCGCTCCAACATTGGCACCAGTTGGCAGCTATGTCTCAAGTACCGGTCAAACTGCGGCTACCTTGGCCCCAGCTGGCTATTTTGTGGCTGTCGTGGGTGCTGCTGCTGCTACGCCAGCTTTGCCTGGAACTTATGCCCCCACTACTGGTATGTCAGCTCCGCTGCAAGCCCCGGCAGGATATTATGTTTCTACTGCGGGGGCAACCGCTGCTACCCCAGCACCAGTAGGTAGTTTTGTCTCCAGTACTGGGCAGACTGCCGCTGCTTTTGCGCCTATCGGCAGTTATGTTGCTAGTTTTGGTCAGTCATCAGCTACGCAAGCATCCCCGGGTTTTTATACCTATGCTCCCGGCGCATCCAATCAGGTGCCCGCTGGTCTGATGTCAGGACCCATGAATACAACCATTCGTGCAAATGAGGCCAGTATCCGCGATGCAAGTGCGCTGATCGAAGACGGCAATGACGCAACGATCAAATCGTCCTTCTACTTCCAGGGAGGCTCAGTTGATCAAATTGGTCAATCATCCGGCGCACGTCAAAACATTTCCTTTTGGGGATTAAACCTAATGGGTAATTTATTTGGCAGTAAGGATGAGCCCGCTGGGATTTATGCTAACGTGAGCTCAGCGAATTATTCAGCAGGCTCAGATGGAAGTGGTAATGGGTTGGGCGTAAGTCTTGGGATTTTTAAGAAGCTTCAATTGGATACGGCGAAGTTGATTGGAACTGTTGTACTGGGTAACTATCAATACAGTAATACTCGACAGAACCTTTCCCAGGGGGAGATTTCTGGGGTGACAGCTAGTAATCAGGGCGCTACTGGTAATACGAGTGTGAATATTTACGGGGTTAATGCTCTGGGCTTGTTGCCATTGACTAATGCCCTGCCAAATCTAGATGGGTTTTTGAATGTGGCTGTCACAAACTATGCTTTCACTGGGATGAATGAATCTGCTACTGGTGCGAATGGAAATCCCAGTGCAGGTCTAAATTCGTCCTCAATGAATTACGTTTCAGTTCCTGCGACTCTCGGTGCAAAATACTATTTAATGGATCCATCAAATCAGAAGCAATTGGGTGCAATCTCCATTGGTTATAAGTATGACTTTGGTAAGTCATCGAATTTAAATTTGGCTACGCAGTCCGCCCCTAGTTACCAATTTGGTATGCCAATCGCCTTGACGAACGCACGCGCCACAGTGATTGAGATTTCTTCGGCTAATTATGAGTTACAGAAAGACCTTAGTTTGTCTGCTGCAATTTCAACCGAGTTTTCCAGTAATTATTCTTTCTACCAAGGCTC
>CAIYZI010000101.1 GCA_903930665.1 uncultured beta proteobacterium | reverse complement strand
GGCAATGCCATATTTAGAAAAAGCATCCAACCCTCAAAAATGGCTAAATGAATTAGTAGCCAAAATCCAAGATATTCCTGGTGCAAATAAGAAGACTGTATTTGAGCTTCAGGCTAGAGATTGGGCTGGTAATAGGCCGATTCCAAACGAGGAAATCATGGGTTGGATGAGGCAGCTTCGAATTCATGGCGTGCAGAATTTTGGATATTACCCAGATGATCCCTATACCAATCAGCCGAATATTGATTTGATTAAGCGGGAGCTATCAACCCAAACCTTAATCCAACCATAGAGTCGATATTGCCCAATTCATGCTTAGTCACTTCTTAAACTTTATTTTTGATTTTTGTTTCTTTTATCCGCTCTATATGAGTTGGCTGTGGATCTTTGGCAGCCTTTTTTATTTTTATCGCTATGAAGAGCGCTTTTCAAACCCAAGTCAAATACCTCAGTTAAATTCATTTCCAAATATTGCAATCGTCATTCCCTGCTTTAATGAGGGGGAGAATGTAGTTGAAACCATCTTAAATGCATTAGATCAGCACTACCCTAACTTTGAAGTCATTGCGGTAGATGATTGCAGCGAAGATGGTACCGGAGCGATGCTTGATGATTTGGCGCAAAAGCATCAAAGGCTGAGGGTCATTCATCATGCAGTGAATGAAGGCAAAGCAGTCGCTCTAACTTCCGCTGCACTCTTGACCAGCGCAGAATATTTGCTTTGCATTGATGGAGATTCTCTTTTGGATCAGAACGCAGCCTTGTGGATGCTTCCTCACTTCTTGAACAATGCACGTGTAGGGGCGGTTACTGGAAATCCTCGCTTAAGAACCCGGACAACACTATTAGGTAGGGTTCAGGTTGGGGAGTTTTCCTCCATTATTGGTTTAATAAAACGAGCTCAACGAACCTATGGAAGGCTATTCACGGTCTCAGGAGTTTGTGTAATGTTGCGAAAGACGGCGATTGCTGATGTTGGATTTTGGTCTAACGAAACTCTAACTGAAGATATTGACATTAGCTGGCAATTGCAAATACGGCACTGGGAAATTCGTTTTGAGCCAGCAGCTATGTGCTGGATTTTGATGCCAGAAACACTTGTAGGGCTATGGAGTCAGCGACTTCGATGGGCAACCGGTGGTGCGCAAGCAGTGTTGAAGTATGCTGGGATTTGGGCTGATTGGAAAAGTAGACGGATGTGGCCCATTTTTTTGGAGTATGCGTTGAGCTTATTCTGGTCTTACTCAATGCTATTTTCATTGCTGCTTTATGTTGCCCATTACTTTTTTGAGCTTAAGCCAGAATTTATTATTGTAGATTTAATTCCAGCTTGGACCGGCTTAATGATTGCAATTACTGCGCTAGTGCAAATAACAGTCGCCATGAGAATAGATGCTCGTTATGACCATGAGCTTTGGCGTAACTATCTTTATATGATTTGGTATCCTTTGGCCTTCTGGATGATCGGTATGACAACTAGTGTTGTAGCCTTTCCAAGGGCCGTGTTCAGAGGAAAATTTCAACGAGGAAGGTGGATTAGTCCCGATAGAGGGTTAACTTAGTCGATGTCATTACCAGAACACATACAGATCACGTTACCTAAGGGTCGCCAGTTAATTTTTAGAGACTCTAAGCAAGTATTTATATCTAAATTCTCATTTGCATCTATTAATGCTTTATTTTGGCTGTTCTGGGCTTATTTGTTGAAGATTTTTATTATTTTGTTGGGTTGGGTATTCGGTTTTGAGTGGGCATACTACCAATGGGTTTACTTAAAGCAGTGGCCTTTTTTCTTAAAATTTTTGACACTTAGCGCCCCATTTGGCTTGGCAATTTGCATGGTTTTATTAGCTTGGGCGAAGGTCAATATTTTTCGATTCACTGGAAAAGTTAGGCGTGTTTCTCGATTAGCTCCAAGTTTGGAGCAGGACTGCAAATGGACCCATGTCCCTGAAGATCAAATATTAAATGCTAGAGCAGCTAAGGTGATTATGTGTCGTCATACAGGAGACGGAACATTAAATGGTGTCGACGTGATAGCGAAGAATTGATGTCTAGATAATCTTTGGCATTGCTTAACTGGGGATAATTAAAGCTATTCGTGCGCTGCCTTGCACAGTTTGGCTGCGCGGATTTGGAGGTTATGTAAATTCCCTGTATTTTCCTGTTCCACAATCACCCAAAATGTAGGGGGGGTAATTTTAAATGGGATGAGCTGGTGGTTTTGCTTAACCAATGTGTTACTTTTATTGAAATACCCTGTAAGCAGGGTGGGATACTGAGACGATATGGGTGGTGACTTGGCATACCGCCATCTAGTCTCTTTATTTCGTACGTACACAGAGAGTAACGAATGAGTCCCACAGTACGGACTTTTTTTGTTTTCAAACTCTCTTGGGTCGATTTGGTCAATTTATGGTCAATCCGGCGGGCAGCTATCGGCCATCAGCAGTCTCTCACTTGGGCATATTTTCAAGACAATAATCTTGTAGAATCCTTGTTTGAAAAATTTAAACTGTCTCGCTCTTTTGCGCGGGCTGCCAACCTTGCTTAAATAATGGACTACATATGAGCTCTAAGATTAAAAGAATTTCTTTATTGTTCACCTGTATTGGTGCAATTTTCTACTCAGTGCAATCAAATGCACAAGATGTTTCCGCATCCCTTGTTCCTGAGTCTGGCTTATACGTGGGCCTTGGAATTGGAGCAAATTCGACACAATTTAATGGTCAGACTATAACGGGCACAGGCCTCACTACAGATACTATAGGTGGTAGATCGGCCAAT
>CAIYZI010000100.1 GCA_903930665.1 uncultured beta proteobacterium | reverse complement strand
CACGTTTATAGGCTGCACGAGCCATTGCATCCAGTTCACGCTTTACATAGTCAAGCGTTTGCATTTTAAGTCCAGAAGCCACGCCACCGTTTGCCACTAAACCTGCATCTCGCGCTTGTTCTGTTAAATCCTTATCAGGAACACCTACTTTACGCATTTCATCTTGCATCTGCTCAACCGCGCCTTTAAGAGCATCTTTTCCGGCAGGTGTTTCAAGTATTTTATCAATCAAAGGCGATGACATACTTTGATTTTGCTTAAATGCTTCTTTGTAAAGCGGCGATGAAAGATTACCTTCGGCATCAGCTTTATCAGCCACATCATAGAATTTGTTTTTAGATACTAAATCATCAAAAACTTTGCCAATTTGTTCTGGAATTTTCTGTGAACGCGATGCCATTTCTCCCGCTAATTGAGCGCCGCCCCCAGGCATGCGAGCTGAGGCCAGCATAAGACCTTGCAAATCCTTTCCAGTTACAGGAATACCGTTTGCATCATTAGTGGCTACGTCAATAGCGCGAAGATCAAGGCCAGTTTTGTTGCGAGCGTCCTCTAGTGTATCCGCCCAATCTTTAACGCCTTGAACAAGGTCTTTCTTTTGTGGAAAACTGGTTTGATAGGCTGTGCCAACAATATAATGGCCGCGTTGTTGTGCGGGGGTAAAATTAACAGCAGGTGCATTTACAACTTGCGGATGTTTATTCTCAAAATCAGCAATTTTGTCGTTTGGGCTAGCCGTTGCACCGTTGTCATTCGTAACATTGTAAGTCTTATCTGCCCCTTGTAATCCCTGATTATCAGCGATTCCGTAAGTGTCTCGATATAAATCAGCCAATTTTGAGCCACCATACCCGCCAGCCCCCATTAAAGCACCGCCGAGAGCACCGCCGCCAAGTCCTATAAGCGCGTTTTTAGCTCTTATAGCCGCATTAGCTACAGGATCATTCTGAAACGCATCACCCTGACCCGCACCATAAACGGCTCCGTACTTACCGCCGGCCTTTGCGCCTCCCCATATTGCTCCGCCTAGGCCAGAAGGAAGCGATGAAGGAGCCGGTAATAAAGGTAAAGAAGCTAAAGTTGAGCCAACTTCTCCAAGCCCATTTGCAGTAATATCAGGCATCCAAGAAGGTGTTTTAATGCGTGTTCCTTCTTGGTTTTGACCCGCTTCTCGATAAGCTTGTTGAAATTTCTGTAAATTAGCGTATTTTTGACCATAAGTGTCACCTAAATTTTGATTAGGTAAGGCTGCTAAAAGGCCAGACGCTATTGTACCGCCCCAACCAAAGGTAGGCGCTTGCATCACATTCAAACCATACGCACCCAAAGCGGCGAGTGGACTGGTGTTTACAGCATTTTGAGCGTTTGCCCTAAGTTCACTGTCAGCGTCGATGGGTGGATTATTTGGCAGTTGGGACGCTTTTGGCTGTGGTTCTGCCTGTTGCTTTGCCGTGGTTGGCACAGATTGGGTGGACCCGACGAGTCCTTGTTTGCTCAACTCCGAGAGAAGTTGTTCGTCCGTAAGCATTGAAGGATCGGACGGCATGAGAACAGGTTGCCCTTGTGGTCTTACTGTTATTGAAGGAATGTCACCTTTATAACCAAGATCAATATTATCTGCGGGTTGTGCGACAGGCTTCATTAAATTTTGTCGCGATAATTCCGTCATCAATTCTTCGTCGGTCATTTTTGACGGGTCAGCTACTTGAGGCGAAACTTCTGCGGCTTGCGCTGATGGAATAATGGCATTTCCAAGTGCATTTAAACCAGCT
>CAIYZI010000099.1 GCA_903930665.1 uncultured beta proteobacterium | reverse complement strand
AAAATAGGCAAACCATTGCCATTTGGCGCAAGCTGCAAGCTACTTCCGTTGGAGCTCATAAATGTAAGAGTGTTGGTGACCCCGTTAATTAATGTATAACTTTGCGCACCATAAGAAACGCCCATTCCGGCTACTTCAACGCCTGTTGTTCCAGAATATAAGGCTACTCCAAGCTGACCTTTGATATTTGCTACAACCATGAAAGATCCAGCATTAGTTGATTGAAAAGTAGTTACTCCAAAACCTTGCAGACCCGGGAAATTCAAATGACTCATTGATCCTCCATGAAAGCACTATTACTTCATATCACGGACTAAGAATCAAGCTACTCTTTGGTTTTTCTAGACCGATTCTAAAGCTACCGTGCTGCAACAGATCATGAACTGCCTTGATAATGTGGGGACCATAAGATTTGGTGAATGTTTTAAGATCCATATTTATACAGTCCATTGGCATAAGACAAGGGGCCTTGTGTATGGATTTACGTTTTGGGTTCTTTATTTCTACAGTCAAAGGAATGCCCATGATTGGTGCTTGCTTTTGTGGGATATATTTACTGTTCATGAAATTAAGCCTTTCTTTAGTTCTGGATCTATTTCTTGATCAATGATCCATTGAATAATATCACCATGACTAAAGCG
Source organism: uncultured beta proteobacterium (assembly GCA_903930665.1). Lineage (GTDB taxonomy): Bacteria > Pseudomonadota > Gammaproteobacteria > Burkholderiales > Burkholderiaceae > Polynucleobacter. The sequence goes on along the minus strand of CAIYZI010000099.1, from coordinate 1,164 downwards.
AGTGCCGATAACAACAATGGTTCCACCAGGTTCAAGCAAGCTAATGTAAAGCTTGTAATGATTAACCACCTTGTCTCTTTGTTCATCGCTCATAGAGTTATCCAACGAGCTTAGATCATCTGCAATAATATAATCATAATGCTGCGATGTTTTCTGAGCTCCAATGCCGGAACACGTGATGCTTGCTTCTTTATACACTTTAGTGCGTTGTTTAATAATAATTTCCGATTCACTCCATGTGGGGCCTACAAAGTCTCCGAATAGATCTTTCATGTGTGAAGACTCTAGATGTCCTCGAATTTCCCTTAAGAACCTGGAGCTATTTGTATAAAGCTCTGAATCAATGAGTATCCTGCGATTGAAGTCATTCAGTAGTAGCCATATAGGAAAGCTAATGCTTGCGATGGAAGATTTAAAGCAACCACGAGGAATAACTAATAGTTTCTTTTTTGTTGGACTCATGAGCATATCGGTTATTGGTTTATGAGTTCTTTTGGTCATAGCTGAGTAACCAAGACCATATTTAGCTAACGAATAAAGATCAGATTTATATTCTTTTATGGTTTGCTCATTAAGTATTTGTTTTTGAATATGCTCAGGATATTGTTTTAAAGCTTCTATCTGCCGAAAGTTCATTTAGTCTCATCAAAAACAAATGGTTTTGAATCTTCTTTTAATTGCGATGCCTTTTCTTTTAGTTGGCTTTTAGCTGAAGTATTGCATTCACAGATAACCCACCCTAGACCAATAAACTCTCTATGATCTGGTTTAATCTGCTTACATTTATTGCAAATATCAATCAGTTTTCTTTTCATTTTCTAACAGTAATATTCTTTGTCTTGCTTCTTCAAGCATATCTGCATCGCTTGTATCTAATGATCCAGACAATTCAACAGCCTTTAGTACTGGAGCAATGTGCGGAGCAAGCTTAGCTGCTGCTTCAAGTCTGTGATTAAGTGTGATTCTTTCTTGAGAGAAAATTTTTCCATCTTTTCCAGCGTAATGTATTAATGGAGATTGATATCCTAAGGCTTCGTGGTCCATTTTCGCGGTGTTAACGAACATTTCGAAGGGATTAAACCCCATTCTTTCGCATATTTCGGCAACGCATTCTTTTGGTTTATTAGGAGTTCCTTTTTTCCTACCTACATTAAGCGGTCTTTT
>CAIYZI010000098.1 GCA_903930665.1 uncultured beta proteobacterium | reverse complement strand
GGCCGCGATCTCGTACCTCTTCTATAGAATCAGGCAGCAGGATCACTAAGCGCTCTTGAATGCCCAGCAAACGTTCCCAGCGCTCATGCTCTGAATAAATGACTTTCAGATTTTTCAGAAAGCGCGACAGAATTTCTCGAGGGCTTGAGGCGCGTAAGAATAGGTTCAAAGGCAGACTCAGTTCACCGCGATAACCTTTGGCATCAAGATAAGGATCGAGCATATCCTGCAATTGGTGTTTCGAGAGGGAATCTCCTGTTAAGGGATCCATCATGACTTCTCCCTGCTGTAAGGAGATGCGCATCATGAAGTGGTTCGGGAAAGATACTCCGCGAATATTTAACCCAATTTGTTGACCAAACTCCATCATGAGGATGGCTAATGAGATCGGAATCCCACGGCGGTTCTCAATGATCTGATGCAAATAAGAATTCTCAGGAGCATAAAAGTCATTGGGGTTGGGGCCAAAACCCAGCTCGGTATAAAAAAAGTGCTTCAGAATCTGTAGGCGCTGGATAGGTGGAGTGTCTGCAGTAATTCGACTCTTTAACTTGTTGGCTAATTGATCAATTTGATCTAGAACCCCTTGCACATCTAAGTCTGGATAGGCATGTTGAGCAACCGCAATGGTTGCTTCAGTTAGAGGGAAGTGCTCGTCTTCCGCAACTAGGGATGTGAAGTAGTCAAGTTGTTGTGTTGGCATATGCCTATTTTGCATGACGCAGAAATTTTTGCCAGCGAATTCCTACTAAACCTAGCGCTGCAAAGTAAACACCTGCGGCCACACATAACCATGCGCTCAATAAGCCAATTCTTAGCCAAGGTGTGGTTTGAAGCGCAATCCAGTTGTGTGCTTGAGCGGCGTAATACAGAACACCCGAAAACGGAATGAGGGCTAGAAAGAGTTGGCTTAAATATTTGATCCACGTTGCATTTGGGAGGGCTCCGCGCTTACTGAGACCCACCCAAAGTAAGGTCGCATTCAGGCAGGCGCCCATTCCAATTGAGAGGGCCAAGCCTGCGTGGCCTAGCCATGGGACAAAAACAAGATTCGCCACTTGGGTAGCCACTAAAACTAAAAGGCCAATTTTTACTGGTGTACGGATATCTTGGCGTGAATAAAAACCTGGCGCCAATATTTTTACTAAGATCAGGCCAATCAGACCCACCCCATAAGCCGCCAAAGCACGTTGAGTCATTGCAACATCGAGGGCGCTAAATTTACCGTAGTGATACAGAGCTGCAGCAAGGGGCTCTCCAAATATAAAGAGGGCTATAGCGCATGGCGCTGCTAATAAAAAGGTCAGCTGTAGGCCCCAAATCAATAATTCACCTGCGTGCTCCAAATCATTTTTGGCATTCGCTTTACTTAAGCTTGGTAAGAGCACGGTTCCCAGTGCCACACCGAGTAATGCGGTAGGAAATTCCATTAAGCGATCAGCGTAGGAAAGCCAAGATACGCTACCTGCCGGCAAGCGAGAGGCAATATTGGTGTTAATGATGAGGGAGATTTGAGCCACGGATACTGCAAAAACTGCTGGTCCCATCAGCCTTAAAACACGTCTTCCATCTGGATTACTAACGGCTGCCTTAATGGCTCCAGGAAGCAATCCAATGCGAGGTAGCAGCCCTAGACGAAGAAGTGCTGGAACCTGAATTCCGAGCTGTAAAACGCCTCCCAAAAGGACGCCAATGCTCAAGGCGTAAATGGGCTGGTCAAGATGTGGCGCCAAAAAGACAGCGCATCCAATGAGTGCAATATTGAGTAAAACTGGGGTGAAAGCGGGAATGGCAAAGCGCTGGAAGGTGTTCAAAATGCCAGCAGATAAGGAAACTAAAGAAATCAGCCCAATGTAAGGAAACATGATTCTGGTCATTACAACGCTGGCATCATAGGCTGGACCGCCTTTAAAGCCCGTAGCAATCACCAGGATTAGCAGTGGTGCGCCAATGACCCCAAGCAGTACTGTGAGTAGTAAAGCCCAAAATAAGAGCGTGGCAACAGCATTGACAAGTATCTGGGCCTGTTTTTGGTCGCCTTTACTAGAAATTTCCCCCAAAATTGGCACAAATGCCTGAGAAAAGGCCCCTTCGGCAAAGAGCCTGCGGAGTAAATTAGGGAGTCTAAAGGCCACGTTAAAGGCATCTGTCCACTCGGAGGCCCCGAAACTGCGGGCAATTAAGGTCTCTCGGAGGAGTCCCGTAATGCGGGAAAGCATGGTTAGGGCACTAACCTTGGCAGCGGCGGAGAGCAGATTCATGGCCCAATTTTCCCCTATTTATCATGTGGCTGGGCTTTTTTGGCCCTTTAATGTAAAATCTTGGGTTTTGGTGAGTCGGCTTATAAAAGCGGCACACCCATGCAGATTTTCAGTTAACCGTATTTTGTAATTTTTATATATAGCAAGGTTTAAAGATGGCCAATACCGCACAAGCGCGTAAACGCGCACGGCAGGCAGTAAAACAGAATGAGCACAACTCTAGTTTGCGTTCAAAGCTGCGTACTTCCATTAAGTCAGTTCGTAAAGCAATTGAAACTGGTGACAAAGCAGCAGCAGCTAAAGTATTCGCAGCTACTCAAGCAACAATCGACAAGATTGCTGACAAAAAGATTGCTCATAAAAATACTGCAGCACGTCAGAAGTCACGTTTGTCCGCCGCTATTAAGGCGATGGCAGCGTAATACAGTTTTAGTTTTAGGCTGGCTAGAGAAAATTTCTAGCCTAAGCCCGCTCCTTATCAGAGCGGGTTTTTGTTTTTAAGACTGGGCTTGCGATGCGGGTTCAAACTCGCAAGCTTCTTCGATGGGGAGGCTGTTGTCTTTGGCGAAGTTCACGACAAAGTCGAGCGCCCTAGGATCAAGATCACCCAGTCTGGTATCAATAACAACGCATTTCACTTTTGCAATAACGACCGGTCTGACATAGGGCGAATAAGTGAAGCGGGGGTCTCCAGCGTCGCCTGGTGGTCGGAAAGTGGCCATCACTCCGCATAGACGTTCGGCCCAGTCGCTGGGTCGAAATGGCTGACCAGAGGCAGTGATGCCTTGAATAAAAAGCTTTTTGTGGTTCAAGTTGACGTAAAAATTGTTGTGAGAAATAAGTAATGCTAAGTCCTCTAGCTTAACAGCGTGAGAGACACTTATGATGACTTTAGGAACTATTTTCGTGCAGTTGAATGCCCAAAGAAAAAAATGCAAGCTAAAACTTTAGTAGAAAGCTCAACGATGACATCTCTGGCAAAACCCCAAGTGCCCGGTCAGGTAAAGCATTACTTACAGTTCTCCGACCTCACGCGTGAGGAATATGACTATCTTTTAGAGCGCTCTGCTTGGCTTAAGGCCAAGTTCAAGAGTTATGAGACCTGGCATCCACTTCATGATCGTACTTTGGCCATGATTTTTGAGAAGCATTCAACACGCACTCGCCTTTCTTTTGAGGCAGGCATTCATCAGTTAGGCGGTCATGCCGTCTATCTCAATACCCGTGATACCCAGTTAGGTCGCGGTGAGCCTGTAGAAGATGCTGCGCAAGTGATTTCCAGAATGACTGACATCATCATGATCCGAACCTTTGGCCAGGAGATTATCGAGCGTTTTGCCGCAAACTCTCGCGTGCCTGTAGTGAACGGTTTAACCAATGAATATCATCCTTGCCAAGTTTTGGCCGATATCTTTACTTTTGTAGAGGCGCGTGGCCCCATTCAAGGAAAGACTGTGGCATGGGTAGGTGATGCCAACAATATGGCTTATACCTGGATTCAGGCGGCGGAGTGTTTGGACTTCCAACTGCGTTTCTCGGCTCCTGAGGGGTATCAACTTGAAAGCTCTCGTTTGACGGGTGCGGCCTTAAATCATTTGACAGTATGTGCTGATCCTAGGGATGCTTGCAAGGATGCTGATTTGGTGACAACAGATGTGTGGACCAGTATGGGGTATGAAGATGAAAATGCTTCTCGTATGGTTGCATTTAAGGACTGGATGGTCTCTTCAGAATTAATGTCTTTGGCTAAGCCAGATGCTTTGTTTATGCATTGTTTGCCAGCGCACCGAGGTGAAGAAGTTTCTGCCGAAGTGATTGATGGGTCCCAAAGTATTGTGTGGGAAGAGGCGGAGAATCGCTTGCATGTACAAAAAGCTTTGATGGAGTATTTGCTCTGTGGACGATTAGCTTAAGCACCACGTCATCAAATTTTATGAAGTAGTTTTAGTTAATTTTTATTGAATAGAAATCATGTCAGATATTAAAAAAGTGGTTTTAGCGTATTCCGGTGGTCTTGATACCAGTGTTATTTTGAAATGGCTTCAAGATACTTATCAATGTGAGATTGTCACTTTTACCGCTGATCTGGGTCAGGGAGAAGAGTTAGAGCCAGCACGTGCTAAGGCCTTGCAATTTGGGATTAAGCCAGAGAATATTTTTATCGATGATTTGCGTGAAGAGTTTGTGCGTGATTTTGTATTTCCCATGTTCCGCGCCAATACGATTTATGAGGGAGAGTACTTATTGGGTACCTCCATCGCTCGTCCTTTAATCGCTAAGCGTCAAATTGAAATTGCTCGTCAGACGGGTGCTGATGCTGTTTCTCATGGCGCCACTGGAAAAGGTAATGACCAGGTTCGCTTTGAGTTGGGTTACTACGCTTTAGAGCCGGGAATTAAGGTTATCGCCCCATGGCGCGAATGGGATCTCCTTTCTCGTGAAAAATTGATGGCCTATGCGGAGAAGCATGGTATTCCAGTTGAGATGAAGCATAAGCAAGGCGGTTCACCTTATTCGATGGATGCGAACCTCTTGCACATCAGCTATGAAGGCCGTCATTTGGAAAACCCTAATGCAGAGGCTGAAGAGTCTATGTGGCGTTGGACAGTTTCTCCTGAGAAAGCTCCCGACGCGCCAGAAATTATTGAAATTGAATTCCGTGCTGGCGACCCAGTGGCAATTGATGGCAAGCAATACAAGCCTCATGATCTATTGGCTGAGCTCAATCGTATTGGCGGTAAGCATGGTATTGGTCGTTTAGACTTGGTGGAAAACCGCTTTGTTGGCATGAAGAGTCGTGGTTGCTATGAAACTCCTGGCGGCACTATTTTGCTCAAAGCTCACCGTGGTATCGAGAGCATTACCTTAGATCGTGAAGTAGCTCATCTGAAGGATGATTTAATGCCACGTTATGCCAGCTTAATTTATAACGGTTTGTGGTGGGCTCCAGAGCGTATTGCCTTGCAAACTCTGATTGACCACACTCAACAAATGGTAAATGGCGTAGTGCGTTTGAAGCTCTATAAAGGTTCTGTCTCTGTTATCTCTCGTGATTCTGCCAATACTTTGTTTGATCAAACCATTGCAACATTTGACGATGATGGTGGCGCGTATAACCAAGCCGATGCTGGTGGCTTTATTAAGCTCAATGCGTTACGCATGCGAATTGCTGAAACAGCTAAGCGTAAGCGCGCTGCGAAGTAAGTCGGGTTAAGAAAAATCAATTGAGATTGGAGAGAATCAAGATGCAATTTGAACAAGTTTCCGTAGGTAAAAAAGCCAATGTATTTTTTGATGGTAAATGCGTTTCTCATACCGTCACTTTGCCTAATGGCATTCGCAAGTCTGTTGGAGTTGTGCTTCCAAGTACTTTGCGTTTTGACCTAAGTACTAAAGAAGTTATGGAAGTGGTGGATGGGAATGCATTTGTGAGCATTAATGGCGCCCCTGAACAAGAATTTAAGGCTGGCCAAAGTTGGGAAGTCGAAAAAGGTGGTTACTTTATTATTCGCGCAGAAGAGCCTGTGCACTATGTTTGCCACTTTGAATAAAGAAGTGATCAGTAAATAGCAAATAGCAAAAAACAAAACGCAGACTGAGGTCTGCGTTTTTTATTATTGATCCTCAAGCATTGCCAAGGGATCATCAGGACTTACCTCTTTGGCAATCCCTGAATGATTGTGCCTGGGACGAGTACACGCTCGGCAAACCATCCCTTGTTCATCTCAAGAGCATAGCGGATGTTTGCTCTGGGGCAATGGTTGGTGGTAGTTTCCGCTTGCATCTCTTCAATATTCACAATCTTGCCATCATCTGCAATGAAGGCAATCGAAAGAGGTATTTTGGTATTGCTCATCCAGAAGCAATGACCAGCTTTTTCTTCAAAGACAAATAGCATTCCTGAGTTTGTCGGCATGCTCGAGCGATTCATTAAACCAATCTCTCTTGCGTTGGGGGTGTCGGCCAATTCGGCTTGGATACGGTAGATGCCAGTCTTGAGATCAATCGTTGGTAGCCCAACATTTACTTGTGCAAATGCAGTTAAAGAAAAGAATCCAAAAAGGATCGCCGCAAATAAAGGACGTACAAGTTTAAAGATGGGTTCAGACATGATGTTCTTGGTTAATGAAGTTGGGTGAATTCTAAGGCAGCTTAAATAACAGACGAAAAAAAACCCAGGAACGCGTCCTGGGTTTTATGTGATCTTGGAAAGATCAGCCGCCTTGGATATTGGTAGCTTGTTTGCC
>CAIYZI010000097.1 GCA_903930665.1 uncultured beta proteobacterium | reverse complement strand
GTGTTAATTTGCATCCAAAACTGATCCACCTAGACTAGGTTTTTGCATCCAAAACTGATCCACGTGTCGATACTGTCCTGCTGATTTTTTAAGCAGGAGTTATTGGAGTGATAAACGTGGCAATACTCAGTAGCATTAGGCGGTGGCACTTACGCGATCAAGTGTCAATCAGAGAGATCGCTAGAAGAACTGGCCTATCTCGCACCACCATTAAGAAGTATCTATTTAGCGGGGCGGTAGAGCCAGCTTACCCGGATCGGGTAAGCCCCAGTAAGCTTGATCCTTATATGGAGCGGTTAGCCATATGGCTTAAAACCGAGTCTGGTAAATCTCGTAAGCACAAACGCAGTCTTAAGCAACTCTATCAAGATCTTCTGCCGCTAGGCTTTACAGGATCCTATGATCGAGTAGCTGCATTTGCAAGACGCTGGCGGCAAGAACAACTGGAGCTGGCCAAAGCAGCAGGTAAAGGGGTTTTTGTACCGCTGACTTTTGCTCCGGGTGAAGCCTTCCAGTTTGATTGGAGTGAGGACTGGGCGATGATCGGCGGATCTCGTACTAAGCTGCAAATAGCGCACTTTAAGCTAAGTTATAGCCGCGGATTTGTCTTAAGAGCCTATCCGCTGCAAACCCACGAGATGCTATTTGATGCTCATTACCACGCCTTTAGGGTGCTAGGAGGTATTGCTAAACGCGGCATCTACGACAACATGAAGACGGCAGTTGATAAAGTACGACGCGGCAAGTTGCGGGATGTTAATGCGCGCTTTGCAGCCATGACCAGCCACTATCTATTTGATGCTCAGTTTTGTAATCCTGCTTCAGGATGGGAGAAGGGGCAGATAGAGAAAAACGTCCAAGATTGCCGGCATCGGATCTGGAACAAGTTGCCGCGTTTTGCAAGTCTAGAGGATTTGAATACTTGGTTAGAGCAGCGCTGTATTGCGCTGTGGGATGAGATCGCCCACCCAGAGCAAGCCCATCAGACTATTGCATCGATGATGCGCCAAGAGCAAGCCCATCTCATGCCAGTGCCCCAAGCCTTTGATGGCTGTATTGAGCATACCAAGCGGGTCTCGCCAACTTGCCTAGTGCTTTTTGAGCGTCATCGTTATAGCGTGCCAGCATCTTTTGCCAATCGCCCCATTAGTCTGCGAGTTTATTGCGATCACTTGGTGTTCGTGGCGGAAGGCCAAGAGATTGCTAGGCATAAGCGCATCATTACACCCAACCACAATGAACCTAGTCGCACCATATATGACTGGCGTCATTATCTGAGTGTATTGCAACGCAAACCAGGGGCACTACGCAACGGAGCGCCGTTTACAGATCTGCCTCAAGGTTTTAAGGATTTACAAACCATCCTACTTAGGCAAGCTGGTGGAGATAAAGAGATGGTCGAAGTGCTCTCTTTGGTGTTGCGACACGATGAGAATGCTGTTTTAGCTGCGGTAGAGCTAGCGCTTGAGAGTGGCGTGCCATCCAAACAACATGTCCTCAATATCCTCACGCGCTTACTAGATCCGGCACCGCTAACACCAACCATCAATCCGAGTCCCTTGCGATTACTAGTTGAGCCACAGCCCAATATGGATCGCTATGATCGCCTGCGGGAGGTGCGCCATGAAGCATGAAGCATTGATTGCAGGACTGAAGTCCATGCGACTTTATGGAATGGCTAGTGCAGTCGATGAGCTTGCTTCCCAGGCGTCACCCGGTTACCTAGCTACTCAAGAGATGCTTGGGGTTTTACTCAAAGCGGAGATGGCAGAGCGAGAAGTGCGCTCGATTAACTATCAAATGCGTGCGGCACGCTTCCCAGTGCACCGAGACCTTGCAAGCTTTGATTTTACGCAGGCCCAAGTAAATGAAACCTTGGTGCGCAATTTGCATCAGGGTGAGTTTGTAGATCAGGCGCATAACGTGGTCTTGGTAGGCGGTCCTGGTACCGGTAAAACCCATGTCGCTACAGCGCTAGGAGTGCATGCCATTACCCATCGCCATCAACGAGTACGCTTTTACTCGACCATTGAGCTAGTCAATGCCTTGGAACTGGAAAAAGCGGCAGGCAAGCAAGGACAGATTGCCAATCGGATGCTATGCACGGATTTAGTGATTTTGGATGAGATGGGTTATTTACCCTTTAGCCAAGCAGGCGGAGCGCTCCTGTTCCACTTCATTGGCAAGCTCTACGAGCGCACTAGTCTGATCATCACCACTAATCTAGGCTTTGGGGAATGGGGCAATGTATTTGGTGACGCCAAGATGACTACAGCACTACTAGATCGCCTAACCCATCACTGTCACATTTTAGAAACGGGCAACGATAGTTATCGCTTTAGAAATAGCTCAACTAAATCAACAAAGGAGGTAAAAACCAAGAAGTTATCCACAAACAAAACCCTTTAGAATGAAATTTAAGGTGGGTCAAAATTAGATGCAAATGGTGGATCAGTTTTGGATGCAAATTAACAGTAAAAGTATCGAGGGTTCGAATTCCTCGGTTTTCGCCAGTTGCCGCTTTAGCTCAGTTGGTAGAGCAGTTCATTCGTAATGAAAAGGTCGCCAGTTCAATTCCGGCAAGCGGCACCATTAAATGCAGTAAGTGCTCGTGGAGCGTATGACAGCAGATTCCAAAGATTGAGACGATCTTGACCCCTCTAGCCCATACCTCATATAGAAAAATACTTCAAAAGTAGTCAACCAATTTGCCAGGTTTTGCGTTGTTTATAGCAATAATCTTGCAAATATTGATGAAAGTTTTATGGGTCCTAAAGCTGCTGCGTATTCCAGCGATCGTGACCGCCCATTCCAAATTCATCGTGACCGATAAACTCTTAATGCTGGAAGGCTAAATAATTGTAACTTGGCGGTCACGATGCCTTCTGTTTTTTGACGGTTTCCGCTGGGTTTTCCACTTCTTGCTTGCGCATCGATTCTCCTTTGAGTTTGATCTTATGGCTTTGATGGACGATGCGATCAAGGATCGCATCGGCTAAGGTAGGGTCATTGAGATACTCATGCCAGTG
>CAIYZI010000096.1 GCA_903930665.1 uncultured beta proteobacterium | reverse complement strand
GGTGAATGCAGACATTTTCTGATCAATTGCACACTAATGAATCCAAATAATATTACCCTGGAGAATTGATGACCCTAACCGCTTGCTACGCAGCCCAATCTGATAAATCATTATTAGAGCCTTTCAAAATTGAGCGACGAAAACTTGGGGTGAACGATGTACAAATCGCCATTGAATTTTGCGGTGTTTGTCATACCGATATCCACTTCACAAAAAATGAATGGGGAGGCACTCACTATCCAGTGGTTCCAGGTCATGAAATTATTGGTAAAGTCACCGCGTTCGGCGCAGGGGTTACGCATCTAAAAATTGGCCAACGAGTAGGCGCTGGTTATATCGGTGGATCATGTGGAGTTTGCGCTTCCTGTAAATCCAGCCTTGAACAGTACTGCCTAGAAGGTTTCTCAACCATCTTTAATAGTCCATCGAATGACCCGTGTGGTTTTGTGTGGTTTTTCTTATGGCGGTTACTCAAAAAGTATTGTGATTGACAAGCATTTTGTATTGATTGTTCCAACAGGTTTAGACCCAGCGGGTGCGGCGCCTTTACTCTGTGCAGGAATTACTACCTACTCACCATTAAAACACTGGGGCATTAAGCCAGGAATGACTGTCGGCATTATTGGCCTTGGAGGCCTAGGTCATATGGGCGTGAAACTTGCACACGCCATGGGAGCAAAAACTGTGATGATCACAACCTCCAAAGACAAGGCCATGACTGCAATCAAACTGGGGGCTGATGAAGTGCTGATCTCTACTGATCCAGTCGCAATGCAGGGGATGATAAATCAGTTTGATTTCTTACTGAATACTATTCCAGGCCCCCATGACTATAACCACTATATGAACTTACTTAAGATAGATGGTTGTATGTCTATCCTCGGCTCTATTGGACCTACTGCAGAACTCAACACCGAACCAATGGTCTATGGACGAAGAACCATTGCAGGCTCTTTGGTCGGCGGCATTAAAGAAACTCAAGAAATGCTCTACTTTTGCGCCAAGCATCAGATCGTGGCGGATATAGAGCTGATCAAAATGGATCAAATCAATACCGCCTATGAACGAATCTTAAAAAACGATGTGAAATACCGATTTGTTATTGATATGAGCAGCCTCAGCTAGCAATATGTTGGTACCGCAAATATATCGCTTTGTTCGCTAGCAAACAATTGAACCAAGAAATATGCATTACATTTAAAAAAGATTACTTTTATGTTCGCCAGGAGAAACAAATGCCGCTAAAAAAATCAATCAGTCCAGAGGCATTTAGAGAAAACATCAAAACAGAAATTAAAGCTGGCAAGCCGATGAAACAGGCTGTTGCAATTGCCTACTCTGAAGCTAGAGCAGCCAAGAAGGCAGCAAAAAGTCATAAAAATTGAACAATATATCTTTCAGGAGAATTTCATGTTACATCAAGACCCAAGTCACTCACATCCACTAGATAAAAACCATGCACATCATCAAAGCACAGCCGAGCACTTTCATGGGAAAGCCGCGAATCATCATGAGCAAGCAATGAAAAGTCACTTGGAGGCGGCAAGGATGCGTGAGCTAGGCAATCACGAGGCTTCTGCTACTCATGCGCTTGTGGCACATGCTCACGCACTGAAGGCACTACAGAATAGTGAAGATGCGATCAATGAGCATGCCAATATTCAATCGGCAGTTCAGAGGCCATAATTATTGAGCCGGTCTACAAAAGATCGGCGCCACTCGCTCCTGATTACTGCTCATCCAAATCCAGACTTGAGGGGTAGCCTGCGGCATCTAGAGCGTGAATCAAATCATCCGATTTATCTACAGTTCGGCTAACTTGAATACGGCCAGATTGGATATCCACATGAATACTTTGCACACCTTGTAATACCCCAATCACTTTAGTTACTGCTTTGATGCATGCCTGACTCTGCATGCCTTGCACGCTTATGTGAATTTCAGTCATTTTTTGAAGATATCTGCACAATAGGTAATAATTTCTCAAACGACTTTAACAATCTTTCAAGCTCGGCAGTAATTTCTTGCCACAAAATGCTGTGATGAGGTTTATCAGATTCTTTTGTATGCGGCCTTTCTGCATCAGCCTTGGCAGATTTGATTAAGGCCGCCAGGGATTCTCGTGCGGCTTTAATGGGAATTAACTGAGTCTTTATATTTATCTCCGGGTGAGCCGGTATCAGCTTTTCAGACTGGCGGCAAAATTCATCTATATGCTTAAGGCGTGCCTCGTACAGAAGGATATTTTGATCTACCATTTCGTATTCGTGGTTCACTCTGTTTTCCTTTTTTAAATTCTTTTATATAGTCATAAAGTCTGCTAGCAGACGCACTAATTTAATGCACGTATATTTAAAAGAATTAACTTTCTTTAAAAAGACTCACAATATTTTGGTGCGCCCAAACCACCAAATCCTGATTTCCATTCTTATTTAATTCCGATCTAAGCGCACCACTGAGAGTGATAACACCGTCATGATCTAATGCGTATGGAGGATTTTGATAGGGGTAGCACTTATCATCGCCTGTTAAAGCAAGGACTATTTCCATTAACCTAATGGTGTTCTCTGTATGCAAGTTAGATTGGTACATTTATTGCGCCCCTTCCTAGTAGGTTGACTCATCGATTAACAAGTCTATAAAGAGTTTATGAATTCGTCTGTATGCAATCAGACATATGAAAGATTTATTCGATTACTTACAAACCGAGTAGCATCAAAAGAAAAACGACTTAGGAATTTCTCCCTAAGTCGTTGATATTGCTGGTGGGCCCACCAGGACTTGAACCTGGGACCAAAGGATTCCGGTTTGTGTAATTTTCATTACTCCCTGGACTATGCCTTCATCATATCGATTGCTCGACTTAGATGGGTGCCGTCTAGTCTCTACACGTTCAAAGTAATTTCTTACTAAGCTTCGCTCGGCGTTAGCTTGG
>CAIYZI010000095.1 GCA_903930665.1 uncultured beta proteobacterium | reverse complement strand
GAAGTCAATATTTGGGATACTCGCCCCGAGCAGTCTTATGCTACTGGTGCAATTGTGGATATTGCCAAAGTTAACCCTGTCCCAAAAGCAGGTGGGCACTGGAATACGATGGAAATTGTTGCAAATGGGCCGCACTTTAAGGTAACCCTAAATGGCGTTGTTACGGTGGCCGATGCGGAAGATAGTAGATTTACAGAGGGTGCAATTGCCCTGCAATCAGCGGGTGGCATTGTGAAATTTAGAAAACTTCAAATTAAAACTCTTTAATTAAAATCCTCTAATTTCTCAAAGTGAATAGCTAGCAGTTAAAGAAAAAGCCATCAGTGATGGCTTTTTTCATAACTCACAATCAAACCAGAGGCAATGACTAAGCTGGTGCGAACCCCGTTTTTTGGGCCCACATATTACTAAATACGTGCACAACAGGTTCTTCATAAACGCCTGCCACAGTAAAAGGCTCATCCTTTAACCAGGCATCTACAGCGGCACGATCAGGAAAGTCCATCACCAACAAACTTCCAAGAGTGATCTGACCATCATCTGAAGTTAAAGGGCCAGCAAACGCCATTCTCTGCGCAGCCTGCGCAAGATAGGCGCGATGAGCTGGCCTAATCGTTGTGCGCAAATCTGCAGTTCCAGGGCGGTCCATCAATAGAATCATAAAAATCATCATCTCTCCTTATTTTTTATTGTGTTGTAAGCAATAAAAAACCCCAGATCTCCTCTGGGGTTTTTGAGTGCCCGCTTTGACTTTACTTCAAAATCACCAGCGTTGCAGTAGCCCGTGCGCCCCAACCTGATGGACCTCCAGGGGTATTGCTAACGTAATAAATTGGGCCTGCACCAAAGGAAATCGGGACACCATCAAAGACTTCTAACTTAGATACCCCAACATACAAAGGATTGGAGGTACGGTGTGAATCGTAGTTGTACTGAGCTTCCATATTGGCCGCAAAAGACCAGGCCTCTTTATTGGTATAGTTCAAAAAAGGCTGACCATAAAGATTGTTTTGGGTGCCATAGGTCGGATTACCACCCATGTTCCAAGATTGGTAACCCAGTAAGCCATAGGTCCAAGGACCATCACGATTGAGAACAACCGCAGTAACACCTGCGCCGGTTTGTTGGGAACCAAAGTGTCCACTATTACCTGAAGGAGACTGCGCATAAGGCCCAACACCCCAGATCCAGGAAGAATTGGTATTAGGGGCATAAAAGGATTCGAGCGTGACGCTGGCAATGCCATAACCAGAATAGGCCTGACCACTCGGCCCTTGAATACTGACTTCTCTAGCACCAGCCACAATTGGACGCACAATGAATGTATCGCCACCACCTAGGTTAAATGGGGCTACTGGTTGGAATAAGAGGGTTTGCTCTGAACCACCTTGGTTTTTACCCAAACCACGGCTAAATTCGTACTGAAGTGGAACGGAGATCATATTGGCAATGGGGTTAGCCAATTTTTTAGCAACTTCGACTGAATCCACTGGGGCTGCAGTTGTTGTTACGGTACCCGCTTTAATTGCATCGACCGTTGCAGCGCGGGTGCTGACTTCTTGAGCGAATGCTGGAGTGGCTATCGTGGCAGTTAACAGCAAGGCGCAAAGCAGTTTGTTAGATGTTTTCATATGGAGGGCTTTGAATGGTTGTTAGAAGTTAAAGCTGACGGCCAACTGCGGGCCTTTGAAGGTAGTTTTTTGCAACAAACCATCCCCCGTCATGTCGTAATAGAGCTCACGATAGGTAAGAGACACATCTACCCATTTTTCAATAGTTTTACCAACGCCAAGCATCGCTTGCCATGTCATATTGGTAGTGCCACCACCACCACCGATGTCAGCATAAAAAGGGATGTACCAAGTAGAGTCAGCAATACGGTAGCGGCCTTTGAAACCAGCAATCGGATCAGTGGTTGACATAGACTTTGAGTCGCTAGCATGTAGCGAATGGCCATCAGCAGATAAAACCAGGCCAAGAGTAGCAGTCATTCCGATACTACGAACCCCGACTAGACCATCTACATAAGCACTTTGATTATTTAAAAGTGTGTAAGTGGCAGCGCCAGTCAGAATTGTTTCTTGAAGGGTTACTGAGTCAGCAAGTGAAGCTGGAATTGCCCCATAAGAACGGGTAGGCACGGTGACAGGAGTACTTGCCGTAGTTTGCAAGGTAGCAGTTACCAAATCACCCATGATCCCCCAGTTACCGTAATGCGCCTCTGCTGCAATCATGCCGCCAGATTTAAGATCCCCCAGGATGTTACTGGTAGATAACGCTGCGGTATTCAGGTAGCGATCATTTAGAAAAAGGGTTGAGTTAATGCCAGGAGCCCATAAATAAGGCGTTACGGAAAAGCGCCATTCATCTGAGGTTTTAGGGATGGGCGTGAGATCTTCCTCGGCGTGGGCAAATTGAGCCAAAAGCAATACGCAAATAAGGGCTAGAAGTTTTGATATGTGATTCATGGGCTTTACCGTTGAGATCTTAAAAAATCAATATTAATATTAAATACTAGAAACAAATAGCGCACATACAAAAACCACCCAAGGGTGGTTTTCTTAATACTTGGCGGAAGGGGCGGGATTCGAACCCGCGGTAGGCTATTAACCTACGTACGCTTTCCAGGCGTATGACTTAAACCGCTCATCCACCCTTCCGGAAAACCATGATTATACGTATGCCGAAAGGGTTTGCCTAAAATTTCTTATAAAGGCTGTTTGAGCTGATCCAAAATTGCTGGATTTTCCAAAGTTGAAGTGTCTTGAGTAACCTCTTCACCCTTAGCAATCACGCGCAATAAGCGGCGCATGATCTTGCCAGAACGGGTTTTAGGCAAGTTGTCACCAAAGCGAATATCTTTTGGCTTAGCAATTGGGCCAATTTCTTTACCAACCCAGTTACGCAAGTCAGTAGCAAGCTTTTTAGCCTCATCGCCTGTTGGACGACCACCTTTAAGCACCACAAATGCGCAAATAGCTTCACCAGTCATGTCATCTGGACGACCTACAACTGCCGCCTCAGCAACCAATGGATTGGCTACCAAGCAAGATTCGATTTCCATGGTACCCATGCGGTGACCGGAAACGTTCAAGACGTCATCGATACGACCGGTAATTGTGAAGTAACCATTGTCTTTGTTGCGAATCGCGCCATCGCCAGCCAGATACAAAGTTCCGCCCAATTCTTCTGGGAAGTAGGACTTCACAAAACGATCAGCATCACCCCAAATTGTGCGGATCATGGAAGGCCATGGACGTTTTACTACCAAGATGCCACCGCTACCATTTGGAACATCAACACCAGCCTCATCCACAATCGCCGCCATGATGCCTGGCAATGGCAATGTGCATGAACCTGGAACCATTGGTGTTGCGCCTGGTAATGGAGAAATCATATGGCCGCCAGTTTCTGTTTGCCAGAAGGTATCGGCGATTGGGCAACGTGAGCCACCCACATTTTCGTAGTACCACATCCATGCCTCAGGATTAATTGGTTCGCCTACGGAACCTAACAGACGCAATGAAGACAAGTCATAACTCTTAGGATGCACAGACTCATCATTGCTCGAAGCTTTGATCAAAGAACGAATCGCTGTAGGTGCTGTGTAGAAAATCGTAGCCTTGTGCTTTTGAATCATGTCCCAGAAACGTCCAGCGTTTGGATAAGTAGGAACGCCTTCAAACACAATCTCTGTAGCGCCAACTGCGAGTGGGCCATAAGTAATGTAGGAGTGACCAGTTACCCAGCCGATGTCTGCTGTACACCAGAAAACATCGCTAGGCTTAATGTCAAAAGTCCACTTCATCGTCAAAATAGCCCACAACAAGTAACCACCTGTTGAGTGTTGTACGCCTTTTGGCTTACCAGTAGAACCTGAAGTGTAAAGAATGAATAATGGGTGCTCAGCGCTTACCCACTCTGGCTCGCAAGTTGCAGGCTCATTAGCAACGATTTCTTGCATCCATACATCACGACCAGAGCTCATTGAAACTTCAGAGCCTGTACGCTTGCTGACGATGACATGTTTTACATTGTCACACTCACCAGTTGAAAGCGCCTCATCAAGAATTGCTTTTAAAGGCAATGATTTACCACCACGGAATTGGCCATCAGCAGTAATCACTGCAACTGCACCAACGTCAACGATACGATCACGTAAAGCTTGAGCAGAAAAACCACCGAAAACTACTGAGTGAATCGCACCGATACGG